>DNFG01000032.1:0-128 GCA_003487005.1 Bryobacterales bacterium | reverse complement strand
GCCGTGACTGGCACAATGCTGGGCACGGTGACTGACCAATCAGGCGCGACGGTGCCCGCGGCGCGGGTAACGATCACGGAACAATCAACTGGGGTCAGCCGGTCCACGGACACGACGACCGCCGGTTA
>DNFG01000328.1:2764-24956 GCA_003487005.1 Bryobacterales bacterium | reverse complement strand
CAGACGGGGACGCCGGCATCGGACGTGAAACTGATGATTCCGCACCAGGCAAATCTGCGGATCATCAAGGCGACAGCGGACCGGTTGGGGTTGTCACCGGAGCAGGTGGTGATCAACATCGAGAAGTACGGCAACACGACGGCGGCCACGATCCCACTGGCGACGATGGAGGCGATCAACGACGGGCGGCTGAAGAAGGGGGACCTGGTGCTGTTCTCGGCGGTCGGGGCGGGGTTCACGATCGGGGCGAACCTCTGGCGCTGGGCAATCTGATACCGGTTCATCCAGTACGGGGGCGTTCCTTGGTATGCTATTGAGCATCAAGGAGGGTTCATGTCATCTCAGCCTTTTTCTCATCCGGACGAGTGGGACGATAGCGTCCGCGAGAGGTATAACCCGAACCGGAAGCCGGAAGAGTTCCGGGACTACGGTGAAACCGTTCATCCACGGGTGAAGGAGTTTTACCGCCTGAACCACGCGCAGCAGACGGTGGACTTCAACCGGGAGGCGCGGCGGAAGTGGTTGAATCTGGATCATGCCGAGATGGGGATCTGGGCGATGATGGAGGAATTGAACAAGCTGGTGGACGACTCGGATCCGGACACGGATCTGTCGCAGATCGACCACAACCTGCAGACGGCGGAGGCGATGCGGCGGGACGGGGCGCCGCGGTGGATGCAGTTAACGGGGCTGATTCACGATCTGGGCAAAGTGTTGTGGTTGTGGGGGGAGCCGCAGTGGGCCGTGGTGGGCGACACGTTTCCGGTGGGCTGTGCGTGGTCGGAGAAGATCGTCTTTCCTGAGTTTTTCGCGGCGAATCCGGACGCGCAGGTGCCTGAGTATCAAACCGAGAACGGGATCTACGAACCGGGGACGGGACTGGACGGCGTGATGCTGTCGTGGGGGCACGACGAGTACCTGTATCACGTCACGAAAGAGTACCTGCCGGAAGAGGCGCAGTACATGATCCGGTATCACTCGTTCTACCCGGGGCACCGGGAGGGGGCATACAAGCACCTGATGAACGGGCGGGACGTGGAGATGTTCGAGTGGGTGAGGAAGTTCAATCCATACGATCTCTATTCGAAGGCGGACAGTGCGCCGGATGCGCGGTTGCTGCGTCCGTACTATGAAGAGCTGATCGCGGAGTATTTTCCCGACAAGCTGCGCTGGTAGCGCGAGCGAAGGGTTGAAGCGGGGGAGGGCGGCTGATATTCTGCGGGCATGAGAGGGCTGGCGCTGATGTTCGCGGTTCTGGCCGGAGGGGTCGTGGTGTGCGGGCAGCAGGGGCGGGTGGACGGGGAGTGGAACTGGCGGATGGAGAGTCCGATGGGCCTGGTGACCGCGAGGGTGGTCTTGCGGACGGAGGGGACGAAGCTGATGGGGACCTTCCATTTCAGCGAGACCAGGCGTCTGGAGATCGAGGACGGGACGATTGTGGGAGATGACCTGCGGTTCACGGTGAGGCGGGACCGTCGCGAGGGGGGGACGATGGTGTACCAGATGGTGGGGCGGGTGGTGGGGAACGAGATCCGGGGAACGGCGCGGACGGGGTTGGGGGAGCCGCCGGCGGCAGCGGAGTGGGTCATGCAGAGGGTGATGCCGGCACCGCAGAAACGCGGACCTGTTTCCGCTGGGCGGTAGCGCCGGAGAGGATCACGACATTACCGGGGGGGACATTGAGCTGGCGGGCGAGAAAGCGGACGAGTTCCTCGTTCGCTTTCCCCTTTTCAGGGGCTGCGGCGACACGGATCTTGATGGTGCCGTCGTCGAGGGCGCCGGCCCAGGCGGTGCGGGGGGCCTTGGGCGTAATTTTGAGGGCGAGGACGAGGGTGTGTTGAGAGTGGAGGCGTTGCAGGAGGTCGCCGGGGAGTTGCATCAGGGTTGGCGGCGGAAGACGGCGAGGGCGCCGGCTTCGATGGCGGCTGGGGCGTCGGCGAAGCGGAGAGGGGAGCGGGGGAGATAGTCGTTGCCGAGGAAGAAGACTTTTCCGATGGCTTCGACGGCGCAGGAAGCAGTTTTGAGAGTGGTTTTGCCGCGATTATCGGGCCGGATCATGCACTGGACGGCGAGGGCGGTGATTTCGTCGGGGGCGGTATTGGGCGGGAGTTCAATGGCGGCGCGGACCCAGCCGGATCGAGTGATGAAGTCTTCGGCGCGGCCGGTGGAGGAGCCGGCCCAGAGGTTGGAGTTCCGGCGGCCGGCGAGGATCTGGACAGCGCCTCCGCTGAGGTTCAGTTTGAGTTCGACGGTGAGATAATTGCGGGGGTCGGAGATGGACTCGGAGTTGGGGGAGCCGGGGGCACGGAGTTTCTTTTCGCGAAGGAGTTCCCTGGCCGCGATGGAGTAGGTAAGGGGGAACTGGTCCATGACGAGTTCTCGGGAACCGTTGGCGAGGTCGGCATCGACGGGGGCTAACTGGAAGCGGATGAGAGAGTTGCCGCGGGCGGGTTCCACCATATTATTGTCGGTGACAGGCTCGAGGACGGGGTGGAAGGCTTCGCGGCGGCCGTCGTAGGGGACATCTTTGTGACCGCGGGTCTGGATGAGAGTCCGGGCGGGGGCGCCATGGGAATCGAGCCAGACGCGGTAGACGTATTCGATGTCGGTGGGGCGTCCCCAGCGGGCCATGAGGGAGCGGGTGGAGGTGCCGCCGTCCTCATTGGAGAAGATGACGGTGTATTCGAGGACGCGTTGGTTGCGATCGCTGGAGCGGGTGGCGTAGGTGAGGAGAGGGATGTCGGAGAAACGGGGGAGGGTATTGGAGCGGGGATAGAGGATGGGGGCGTGAGCGAGGAGGAGGTAGCCGGGATCGGA
This sequence comes from Bryobacterales bacterium, assembly GCA_003487005.1. Taxonomy (GTDB): domain Bacteria; phylum Acidobacteriota; class Terriglobia; order Bryobacterales; family Bryobacteraceae; genus PNKE01. Next base: position 22,139 of record DNFG01000328.1, on the reverse strand, counting down.
GGGATTGATCTCGCGGACGCGGGCGTCGTGGATCTCGAGGCGGGCGTTTTCGGCGGAGAGCTTGGAATCGCGGGAGAGGCGGAGGGTGTGGGCGCCGGCGGGCAGGCGACCGAGGAAGACCGAATAGGTGTGCCGGCGAGGTCCGCCGTAGACGATGACGTGCTGGGGTGGGAGTCCGGCGATGGTCAGGCGGACGAGAGCGGCTTCAGCGCCGGCACGGGCCCAATCAGCGCCGGGCGAGGAGAGTTCGAGGTCGGCGACGAGTTCGGAGCGGGGGTTGGCGACAGAGAAGGGGAAATCCCGGATTTGGGCAAGGGCGGGGGCAAGGGAGAAGAGGAGGAAAAAAGTGGAGCAGAGGGCGAGACGCCGGATGGTGGAGAAGAGGGACTCGGAGCGGACTGGCTTTCGGAGGAGTGCGCCAGCAAGGGGACGCTCCGGCGCGGATTCGAGGTCCTGCGGGAGGCCGGTGAGGACGATCACGGGGATATCCGGGGCGAGGCGCTTGCAGTCGCGGAGGAGGGCGCGGCCGGTGGCGGCATCAGGGAGGCGGAGGTCCATCAGGATGCAGTGGGGGGGATGGGCGGTGAGGCAGGCGAGCGCCTCGTCCGGGGTGGTGGCGGGGGTGACCGAGTAGGCGGCGCGTTCGAGCAGACGGCGACGAATGTCGAGTTGGAGGGGGTCGTCATCAATGAGCAAGAGGTGAGCCATGATCTACTGGACGAACTCGATGCGGGCAATGGCGAAATAGGGAAGCGCCTGATTCCAGCCTTCTGGAATGGTATCGAAAGCGAGGCGGAAAGTGCGAGAGTCCGCCGGATTGAGGGGAGCGCCACGAGGACGGACGAGTTGAACGCGTTCGCGGAGGAGGCGCTGGCCGTAGGGGTCGGTGAAGATACAATTCACCTCGACGAGCCGGACGGGACGATTGCCGTTGTTGGTAATCCGGCCCTTGATTTCGACGAGAGTGGTCTGCATGAAGCTATCCGCGGCTTCCATTTCGACTTCGGAGAGCTGGAGTTGGGCCATGTAGGCTTCGGCCTCGGCGGTGAGGGAGCCGAGGTCTTCACCGTCGCCGGAACGAAAGACGAAGAAGGCAACTGCCCCGCCGATGAGGAAGAGGGCGAGTCCTGTAGCGAGAAGGAGGGTGACGTTGAAGCGAGGTTCTTTATTGGGGGCAGGTTTCGGTCCCACGGGTCATGATCTCCGAGAACGGTCTGAAGGCGGGGCGTACACCCGCGCCGAAGCACTCTAGTCCATATTGACACCGGAAGCGGGCGAAACGGACCGGGGGTCAGAAGCGGGAGGGCTGGGAGGAGGCGGCGACACGGGCGAGGGCGCGAACGAGACGGCGGTAGGGGAGGGTCTCGAGGGAGTCGAAAGAGAGCCACTCGCCGTCACGCCAGGAGGAGTAGAACCAGCGAGCGAGGAGGGCGAGGTGTTCGGCACGTTCGCGGATGGAAATGCGGGGAGGGGCGAGGGGCTCTGCGATTTCGCGGAGGCGGCGGTCGAGGGGGACCATGGCGCCGGAAGATTCTGGGGCGATGCGGAAGAGGACGGGAGGGAGCCAGACGGCATCGAGGAAGAATCGAAGTTCGACGTGTCCGGGGAGGGCGCTTGGGGTGACGGCGACACCGCGGAGGTGGGCGGCTTCGGTGACGAGATCGTCGCGGAGTTTGAGGAGTTGCTCGATACGCTGGACGCGGGCGTGGTGGCGCTGGGCGTCTTCGAAGTCGAGATTGCCGGCGGAGCGGTCGCGGGCGGCACGAACGGAAGTCAGGAGAGATTCGCCGGAGGAGTGGATGAATTGAGAGAGGCGGGCGACTTCGGAGCGGTATTCAGCGGGGGACACGATTTCCTGGCACGGGCGAAGACAGCGTCCCATTTCGCCGTAAATGCACCCGGGGTGGTCGGGGTGGGGAGCGAGGTCTTCCTGGCAGCGCCGGACCTGGAAGAGGTCGAGCATTTGGGCTTCGAAACGTTCGGCGGCGGCGCGAGTACGGAAGGGGCCATAGTGGATGGCCTGAGAGGCGGAGAACCGGGTGGTTACCTGGGTTCGGGGGAACTCGTTGGCGAGGAGGAGCTTGACATAAGCGGGGAAGCGAAGGCGGGTGAGGCGGATGTACTCGCTGGGGAAGTGGGCGCGAGCGGCCTGGTGGAAGGCGAGGAGGGAGGAGAGTCGCGAGGGGGTGAGGATATACTCGACACGGGTGGCGAGCTGGTGCAGATTGAGGAGGCGGGAGGGGGTGGCGGGGGCGTCGAGAAGGCGCTTGAGACGGCGACGGAGGCGCGCGGTGCGGCCGAGGTAAGGGGGCGCGTCTCCGGCATGAATGACGAAGACCGCGGGAGAATCGGGGAGTTCGTCGAGGGCGAACGGTGGAGCGAGGAAGGAAGTTTCCACGCGGAGTCAGCGCTCCCGTTGCAGGACGCCGAGCCAGGACTCGGCGGGGGCGGGCGGGTAGGCGCCGATGCCCAAGTTCTCGCGCACGTGAGCGGACTGGCTCATGCCGGCGAGGGCGAAGGAGACGCCGGGGGCGGAGCGGGCGAACTGGAGGGCGAATTCGGCGTCGGACCGGGGTTCGTTCCACCTGGCACGGAGGTCGCGGGGGATGCCGTTGACGAGTCGAGCCTGATGAAGTGCGGCACTGGCGACGACGGTGACGCCGGAGCTGGCTGCGACTTCGAGGACATTAACGGGTTCACCGTCCAGCAGGACGTGAGGGAGAGTGAAAGCCTCGGGCATGCCCAGGTTGAAAGGGAGTTGGAGGAAGCGGAAGTGGTGGTCGCCGCCGCCGGCCTGGCGTGCAAGTTCGAGGATCCGGGGGAGAGAGAGGCGGCCGGGTTGACCGGGTTTCAGGCGAAAAGCGGACCAGGTGGCGGCGCCGTAGAAGCGGATGTGGTTGGCGGCGCAGAGTTGCTCAAGGCGGGCGAAAGCGTCGAGGAGACGTTCCTCGAGCTTGTCCATGGAAATGTGGGCAAGCTGGGTTTCGGGGTTGTGGAGGTAGAAGACGTCGAGGGTGTCGAGGCGGAGGTTGGCGCGCGAGCGGGCGATCTGATCAGCGAGGAAATCGGGGTGGAGGCAGTGGGAATCGCCGGCGATGTGGGAAGGATGAAGGTTGGAAGGGACGGCGCCGGCGGTGAGGAAACCGGCCTTGGTGGCGATGAGAACTTCGTCGCGGGCGGCGAGATTCTCGTAGAAGGCGCGGCGGAGGGCTTCGCCGAGGTCCTGTTCGGAGCGGGTGTAGCGGTAGTTGATGGCGGTGTCGAAGGTATTGATACCGCCTTGGAGAGCGGCAAGGATCGAGTCGACATAGCGGGCGCTGGTGGTCTCGTCGGGTTTCCCAAGATAGGTACCGAGGCCGAGTGAGGAGACGGCGCCGGCGGGGGTGGTCCGGTAAAACGCCTGGGCCGCGAGGGCGGGGTGCCTTGCGGCGAAGCGGGCCGAGCCTTCGGGGGTGAAAAAGCCGGGGGTCACGAGAACGATTGTAGCGATTTGGGAGAGGTACGAGGGTGGCGGTGGTGTTGCGCGAGGTGCGCTAGTTCTGCTAGTACTTTGGAGAATGTGCTCCGGCATGACGGGGCAGGGACCCGCGGGGTAATTGCAGGAATTCATGAAGAAGACGTCGAAAACCAACAGCGTTAAGTCAGCCGTGGAGACGGTACCGGCCACGACGAAGGAGCACACAGAGATGTTTGCCCGGGCGATGAAGCTGTTCCATGCGAGCGAGTATGGGGAAGCACGGGCGTTGTTTGAGTTGTGTGCCGAGGGTCCGGAGATGACGGTGAAGGAACCGGCGCGGATGTACCGCCGGATGTGTGAGAGCAGGTTGGAGAAGGCAGAGGTGGTGCTGAACACGGCGGAGGATCACTACACGTACGCGGTGAGCCTGATGAACGTGCAGAAGCACCGGGACGCCTTGCCGCACCTGCAGAAGGCGGTGCAGATGGGGGATGGGGCGCATGTGAGGTACGCGCTGGCGCTCGCTTCGGGACTGGTGGGGGACATGCCCGGGGCGGTGGCGCACCTGCAGAAAGCGATCATGCTGGACCCGGCGACGCGGGGACTGGCGCGGGCTGACAGCGATTTTCAGCCGCTGCTGCAGGACGCGGTCATTCGCGAGTTGGTGACCGGTCCGCGGAACTAGGGCAGGCAGAGATTGCCGCAGAGCCAGCAGGAGCCATTGCGGGTGGTGGCGATCGGCGGGGGAACGGGGCTGTCGACGCTGCTGAAGGGGATCCGTCCATACTCACACATCAATGCCAGGCTGCCGTCGCGGCATCCGCTAATGGAGATCACGGCGGTGGTGACGGTGACCGACGACGGAGGCAGTTCGGGGCGCTTGCGGCGGGATTTGGACATGTTGCCGCCGGGGGATATCCGGAACTGCATGGTGGCGCTGGCGGAAGACGAGTCTCTGCTGACAAAGCTGTTTCAGTACCGGTTTGACAGCGGGCGGGGGCTACGGGGGCACAGCTTCGGGAACCTGTTCCTGGCGGTGATGACGCAGGTGACGGGGGATTTCACGAAGGCGGTGAAGTTGAGTTCGGAAGTGCTGGCGATCGCTGGGCACATTTATCCGAGTACGGCATCGCAGGTGATGCTGAGGGCAACGCTGGCGGACGGGCGGGTGGTGGAAGGGGAGTCGAAGATCAGCCGGAGCCGGGTGCCGATTGAACGGATCGAGTTGGAGCCGAAGGGATGCCGGCCGCTGAGTGAGACACTTGAGGCGATTCGGACGGCGGATCTGATCACGCTGGGGCCGGGGTCGTTGTACACGAGCGTCATCCCGAATCTGCTGGTTCGGGGCATTGCGACGGAGATCGCGCGGTCCGCGGCGGTCAAGGCGTGTTTTGTGAACCTGATGTCGCAGCCTGGAGAAACGACGGGCATGAGCGCGTCGGCCCATATCCGGGCGATGGAGGCGCACGCGCGGCGGCGGTTGGTGGAGTATGCGGTGCTGAACACGGCGCCGCTGGCGGCGCCAGCGGTGCGACGCTATGCGCGGAGCGAGGCACAGCCAGTGCTGAGCGATGGCGAGGCGATCCGGCGGATGGGGATTCAGGTGGTGGGTCTACCGCTGGCGAGCGCGGGAGAGAAGGTGCGGCACGATCCGGAGCGGGTGGGATTGGTGGCGCTGCAACTGGCGAAGCGAGGACGGAGACGGCGGACACAGCCGGCGAGAACGGGGGAGGGCGAGAGCTGAGGGTGGTTTCGGGGTTTGGAGGCGGGCCGTTACAATCGAAGGGATGTCCATTCCAGTTTCGGCAATTATTCTGGCCGCGGGTCTTGGCACGCGGATGCGATCGAAGATGGCGAAGGTGTTGCACCGCGCGGGCGGGGGGCATTTATTGGAGCATGTCATCGCCGCGGGGCGTGCGGTGGCGCCGGCGGACCGGATTACGGCGGTAATCGGGCATCAGGCGGAGCGGGTGCGAGCGGCGGTGGAGCACCACGGGGTGAGCTTCGCGACACAGAAGGAGCAGTTGGGGACGGGCGACGCGGTGAACGCGTGCCGGGATCTGGCCCAGCACGCCGAGGGGCGAATCATCGTTCTGTACGGCGACTGCCCGCTGCTGCGTGGAGAAACCATCGCAGGGTTGCTGGCGCATCACATCGAGCAGGGGTGTGCGGCGACGCTCATCACGACGCACCTAGACGATCCGACCGGCTACGGGCGGATCTACCGCGACGATGCCGGCAGGGTGGTCAAGATCGTGGAAGAGAAGGCGTGCCTCCCGGAGGAGAAGCTGTTGAAGGAGATCAACTCAGGAATCTACTGCTTCGAGGCGGCGGCACTGTGGCCGGCACTGGCGGAATTGAGGCCGAATCCGGCATCGGGTGAATACTATTTGACTGATATTCCGGAGATACTGGCGAGAACAGGGCTGAAGACAGCGGCGTATGTGGTGGATGATCCGCATGAAATCCTGGGGATCAATACCCGGCTGGAACTGGCGGATGTAGACCGGATACTCCGGGGGAGACGGACACGAGAGTTGATGATCGCCGGAGTGACGATCGAGCAGCCGGAGACCGTGCGGATTGACACCGGCGTGGAGGTGGGGATCGACACCGTGATCGGACCGTTTGCACAGTTGCGGGGTCGGACGCGAGTTGGCGAAGGCTGCACAATCGGAGCGTGTTCCATTGTGGAAGACAGCGAGTTGGGGGACGGATCGGTGGTGGAAGCGTTCACGGTGGTGACCGCATCGCGGGTCGGCGAAGGGGCGCAGGTGGGACCGTTTGCGCGACTGCGGATGGGGGCGCAGGTGGAGGAGGGGGCGCACGCCGGCAATTTCGTCGAACTAAAGAAGACGAAGCTGGGGGCGGGGTCGAAAGCGATGCATCTGGCGTATCTGGGAGACGCAACCATCGGGGAGAACGCGAACATCGGAGCGGGGACGATCACGTGCAATTATGACGGAAAGAAGAAGCATCCGACCGTGATCGGAGACGGAGCGTTCGTCGGCTCGAATTCAACCCTGGTGGCCCCGGTCGAAATCGGGGAGGGGAGTTACGTGGCCGCGGGGAGCGTGATCACCAAGCCCGTGCCGGCGGACGCGCTGGGCATCGGTCGCGGGCATCAGGCGGTGAAGGAGGGCTGGGCGAAGCAGCGGCGGGAAAAGTGATTGCTCTCCCCGGTGGGGGCGGCGGTCAGAAGACGATGACCGGGTGATACAGGTTGGGAAGGCGGACTTCGCCGATGGCGATGAGTTCGCCTTCGCGGGAGATGGCTTTGATGTGGCGGGCGCTACCGCGGGAACGAAAGGGAGAGACGCGGAAGGGGCGGCCCTGACGGATCTGACCTTCGGTGAGGGGATCGACGACTTCGCCGGGGAATTCAGGCAAAAGACTGGCGGAAGGGACAAGGGCCTCGTGGAGGCGGCCCGCCGTGGCAAGGGACTCGAGTTGATCGAGCGGGAGAGCCTGTTCGATCGTGAAGGGGCCAGAGACGAGACGCCGAAGTTGAGAGAGGTGGGCGCCGCAGCCCAGGCGACGCCCGGCATCGTGAGCAAGGGAGCGGATATACGTGCCGGCGGTGCAGGAGACGCGGATGGCGGCCTCTGTGCCTTCGAGACGGAGGACGTCGAGGGAGTGGACCGTGACGGGGACGGGGGGCAAGTCGACTTCGATGTTGCGGCGGACAAGTTCATAAGCCTTGCGTCCACCGACTTTCTTGGCAGAGACGGGGGGCGGAGTCTGATTGAAGGAGCCGAGGAACGGAGCGAGTGCGTCAGTGACCTGGCCGGGGGTGAGAGCGGGAGTAGTCTCCGGGGAGGTGGGTTCCCCGTCGGCGTCGTAGGTATCGGTGGAAAAACCGAATCGAATGACGCCTTCATAGACCTTGTCGTTCCGGGTGAAGAACTGGGCCAGGCGGGTGGCGCGGTTGAGCAGAAGCGGCAGGACGCCTGTGGCGAGAGGATCGAGGGTGCCGAGGTGGCCGATTTTGCGGGTGTTGGCGATGCGGCGCATTTTGCCGACGACATCGTGGGAAGTCCAACCGCGGGGTTTGTCGACGACGATGACACCATTCATGGAAGGCAAAGTGAAGAACTCCTGTCAACAGGCAAACTCTTTATTTTAGCGCCGGGCCCCCGGCGGGCGGAGGTGGGAGGGCACGCTACACTGGTAGATCGTGGAAGAGGAGCAGTTACACAGATCTTACGACGCGCGGCTGATGAAACGGCTGCTGATGTATGCGCGGCCATACTGGCTGGTGATCCTGATCTCGCTGTTGCTGCTGGTGGTGGATGCCGGGTTGCAGGTGTTGGGTCCACTGCTGACGAAGACGGCGGTGGACCGGTATCTGGCGCCGGCGGGCGAACCGGTGTTGCCCTGGCTCGAGCAGTGGCTGGCGGCAGGTGCGCGGGAGGGGCTGATTCAGATCGCGGGGATCTACTTCGCGATGCTGGCGGCATCGCTTGTGCTGCAGTTCGGACAGCAATTCCTGATGCAGTGGACCGGCCAGCGGGCGATGTTCGATCTGCGGCGGGACATCATGTCGCACCTGCAGAGGCTGGATGTGCGGGAGTACGACCGGAGTCCGGTGGGACGGCTTGTGACGCGGGTGACGACGGATGTGGACGCGCTGAACGAGTTATTCGCGCAAGGGTTGGTCACCGTGCTGGGGGACGTCCTCGTTCTGCTGTTCATCGTGGCTGCGATGTTCAGGCTGAGCCCGGGGTTGACACTGCTGATGATTCTGATGCTACCCCTGGCGCTGGGCGTGACGGTGGCATTCCGGCGAATCGTTCAGGCCGCGAACCGGCGGGTCCGGGTGGCGGTGGCAAAGATCAATTCGTTTCTTCAGGAGCACATCGCCGGGGTCATCGTGCTGCAGTTGTTCAATCGGGAGGATCGGGCGGCAAGAGATTTTGAAAAGGTGAACCAGGAATGTCTGGACGCGCACAAGGAGACGATTTCCGCGTACGGGTGGTTCTATCCGGCGGTGGAATTCGTATCGTTGCTGGGATTCGCGGCGCTGCTGGCGTGGGGCGGGACCGAGGTGCGCGCGGGGACGCTGTCCATGGGCGTGCTGGTTGCGTTTTTCCAGTATGGGATGCGCGTCTTCCGGCCAATTCAGGATTTGAGCGAAAAATACAACATTCTCCTGTCGGCAATGGCGGCGGCGGAACGGATTTTTCTGCTGATGGACAAGAAGATCACGATCGAGGCGCCGGAACAACCCAGGGCATTTCCGGATCGCCCGGCGGAGATCGAGTTCGACGACGTTTGGTTTGCGTACAACGGCGAGGATTGGGTTCTACGGGGGGTGTCCTTTCGCATTCAGCCCGGGGAGAGCATCGCCATCGTTGGTCACACTGGGGCAGGCAAGACGACGATCACCAACCTGCTGCTGCGCTTCTATGATGTGACGAGAGGGGCGGTGCGGATTGGCGGTGTGGACGTGCGTGAGATGGATCCCCGGGTGCTCCGACAACAGTTTGGGGTGGTCTTGCAGGATCCATTCCTCTTCACGGGGACGATTGGCGGCAATATCCGGTTAGGCAACGCGGAAATCGGAGCGGAACAACTGGAGCGGGCCGCGGAGCAGGTCAACCTTCTTGAGTATGTGCGGACGCTGCCCGCCGGCTTTGAACAGGAAGTCCGCGAGCGCGGCGCAGGCCTGTCCACCGGGCAGAAGCAGTTGATTGGCTTCGCGCGGGCACTGGTCCACGAGCCGAGGTACCTGATCCTGGACGAGGCAACATCGAGCGTGGACACGGAGACGGAGATTCGTGTGCGGGCGGCGTTGGAGCGGCTGGTTTCCGGCCGAACGTCGTTGATCGTAGCGCACAGGCTGTCGACGATCCAGCGGGCGAACCGGATCTTCGTCATGCACAAAGGCAAACTGCGCGAGACGGGGACGCACCAGGAATTGCTGGCGATGCGCGGGATTTATTGGAAGTTATACCGGCTGCAGTACCAGGAGCAGGAGCAACTCCCGCAGAGCGCGGATTAGTGGCGGGGGCGGCGCGTTGAGCCTCGCCCATGAAGACTCCGCTCCACGCTTCTCGAACGTGAGCGGCTGGCACCGATTTCTGTAACCGGGCCGGCGAGTTGCGAATCTATGCAATTGAGTACGCAATGACCCGCAGCGTACCTTGCTCTTTCCCCAAACACAACCAAACAGGAGAGAAATGACGATGACCCGACACGCTTTTCGTGTGTTTACGGCGGCAGCGGCACTGATGGTGTGCGCCTCGACGGCCGCCGCGAACAGCCACTCCACGTTCAATACGCGGGAGACCGCGCGGCAGTTGAAGGACTTGAGGAGCGACAAGCGCGCTCTGGCAACAAAGCTGAATGAGCTGGCGGCGCTTGCACGGAATCACCATCTGGTGAGCTGGCAGAGCAAGGCGGTCCTGCTGGAGGAAGTGAGGGAACTGGTGAACCGCTCTGCGCGACAGGTCCGGCAACTGGAGCAGCAATTCGAGTCCATGCCGCCGGCGAAGCGGGCGGCGGTGGAGACGGTCAAGTCGGAATTGGCGGCGATTTCGCCGGAAGTGGGCCGCCTGATGACCGAATTGCGCGAGAACCAGCTGGTGAGCCTGCAGTGGGACTACAGCACGCGGATCATCGCGTTGTCCAACCGTGCGATAGAGGCGCGGAAAGCCACCGACATCGTGGTGCAGGCAGCGCTAACGGCTCAGCCGGGCGCGATGCCTTCCGACGACTGACGAGCCTACCGTAGCGCGCGGATCTCAGGGGGCAAAGCCTTCCGCCTCCTGAGCCGCGCGCTGTACATCAACGCGGAGAAGCAGGAGGAGTCCGGCGAGGAAGAAGATGATCTGCGAGAGGATCGCGAACTGATAGCTGCCGGTGAACTGGAGGGTAAGACCAAAGATCAGCGGGGCCATCCAACTGGTACCCTTGTCACTGATTTCGTAGAGGGAGAAGAACTCGGCTTCCCTGCCCCGCGGGATCATCAAAGAGAAGATGGAGCGGCTGAGCGCCTGGCTGCCGCCCATGATAATCGCGACGAGCGCGGCCGCAATGAAGTAATGGGCGGTCGTCTTGACGAAGAACACGCCGAACATGAGGGTAATCCAGAGGACAAGTGCAACGACAACCGCCTTTTTCGCGGTGATGGCCTTGGCAAGCTGATTGAAAGCGAGTGCCCCGCCGAAGGCAACAAACTGAACCATCAGGATGGCGAGCGTCAGGTCGGCCATTGGGATGTTCAAATAGTCGCTGCCGAACTGTCCGGCCAGGGTGATAACTGCCTGAATGGCATCGTTGTACAGCAGGTATGCGATCAGGAAGAGGAAGGTCATCGGCAGTTTGCGAAGTTCACGCAGAGTGCGGATCAGTTGCAGAAAGCTGTCCTTGACGGGAATGCCGTCGGGAGGAACCGATTTTTGCGGGATGCGGTTGCGGAGTGTGGCGAGTGGGATCAGCGAAAAGAAAGCCCACCAGGCACCCGCGGAGGCGAGGCTGATCCGGACGGCGAGGCCTTCGTCCAGGCCCCAGGACTCGGCCTTTTGGTAGAGGACAAGATTCAGAGCCAGCAGCAAGCCGCCGCCGAGGTAGCCGAGGCCCCAACCCTTCGAGGAGACGGCATCGCGATCCTCCTCGGGAGCGATTTCGGGCAGGAATGCGTTGTAAATGACCATCGAAGCGCCAAAGGCGAGGTTGGCCACGAGGAACAGGGCACCACCGAGCAGATAGCGCGTCCCTTCCAGGAAAAACATGCCAAGCGTGGCGGTGGATCCGATGTAGGCGAGCAGCCCAAGCCAGTGTTTCTTTCGCGCGCTGTAGTCGGCAAGGCCGCCGATCGCGGGGAGGAAGATGACCTGGGTGAAAACGCTGAGCGCAATGAGGTAGCTCCAGTACGAGCGGGCGTCGATGGGGATGCCGAGGGGGTGAACGAGCCCGTTGGGATCGGCCGCATTGCGGGCGAGGACCGTCAGCCAGGGGCCAAGAAACAGCGTCACCACCGTGGAGGCAAACGCGGAGTTGGCGAAGTCGTAAAAGTACCAGCCGCGTTGTTCGCGAAGGCTGTGGCCGGGATTATTTGGGAGCAAGCAGTTCCTCCACCATCGATTGCAGGCGCGGGTAGTCTTTCTTTCCGTTGCCGAGCAGGGGAATTTTGGCGATGTGAACGACACGACGCGGGATGGCAAGTTCCGGAGCGCCGAGTTGACGGGCAGCTTCCTGCAGACGGGCCCGGTCGAGCGCAGGGTCTTGTGTGCAGATGATGATCATCTCGCCGCGACGCTCGTCGGGGCGGGTGACGGCCGCGTGAAGCGCGGCGGGGCTTGCCGCCTCCGCCAGTTTCTCGACAACTTCGAGGGAGACCATCTCGCCAGCGACTTTGGCGAATCTCTTCACGCGGCCGAGGAGGGTGAGGAATCCATCTTCATCGAACTCGGCGAGGTCGCCGGTGGAGTACCAGCCCGGGCCGAACTGCGATGCGGGCGGTTCGAGGGTGCGCGGCGCAGACTCCTTCCAGTAACCAAGCATGACGTTGGGACCACGGACATGCAGCAGTCCCCCCCGATCGATACCCGGTACGGGTTCGAGCCGTGCTTCGATGTCCGGCAGAAGTTCGCCGACACTGCCTGCTTTATACTTCATCGCGGTATTGACGGCGATGACGGGGGCGCACTCGGTGGCGCCGTAACCCTCCAGGACGCGCACCCCGTACTTCTCGAAGTAGGTGAGACGTACGTCGTCGGTCAGCTTTTCCGCGCCGGCGAGCAGCAGACGCACCCGGCGGAAATCGTAAGGATGGGCGCGACGGGCGTAGTTCTTCAAGAAAGTGGGGGTGGCGAACATCACTGTACAGTCGCGGTCGTAAAACAACTCGGGCACGATCGAATAGTGCAGCGGCGTGGGATAGAGGAAGACACGGAGACCGCCGATGACGGGCAGCAGAAAGCCGGCGGTGAGCCCGAAGCTGTGAAAAACGGGCATGGCGGACAGGATTTTGTCGGCGGGCGAGACATCGACTATCGTCAGGACCTGTTCAATGTTCGCGAGGATCGAACGGTGAGCGAGGACCACACCCTTCGGTTTGCCCTCGGATCCGGAGGTGAAAAGAACGGTGGCGGGATCTTCCGGCCGGGAGCGGAGGGTCGCCGCCCTGGGGAAGCGAAGGGCGTAGAAGATGAGCCAGAGCTTGTCGGCAAGCGTGAGCGTGGCGCGGAGGTCTTCGAGCAGGACGATCCGCACACCCTCAAGGCGGTCAACCGTGGGTTGAAGACTCGCGCGTTCAAGGAATGCGCGCGAGGTGAGGATTGTCTTCACTTCGGCCGCGCGAATGGCGCTGTTGAGTCCGTCAACACCCGCAGTGAAGTTCAGCATGGCGGGCACGCGGCGCGTGCCAAGCAGGCCAAGGAAGAGCCCGAGCGTCGCGGACGCGTTGGGCAGGAGGACGCCGACGACCTCGCCCTCGCGTGTAAATTTGCTCACCAGACGGCCGAGCGCGAGCGAGGCCCGGAGCAGTCCGCCGTAAGTGAAGTTCGTGCCTCCGGCATCGGCGACGAGGTCGCGGCCACGCCCATGCAGGTCGACCGCATCGAGAAAGGCATCATGCAACGAGCGGGCAGGCCGCGCGGCGAGCAAGGCGCGCTGGAGAATGCGACGGAGTTCTTCGCTCGCTTTGCGACGGCGGAGCTTGGCGTTCGGCGCTTCGGGCATCGGGAGTTCGGCCCCGGGATGCAGGGTGACAGTGATCCGAGGGAACCACTTGAGAGGAAAATCCCGCTTCATGCGGGTAAAGCCGCGAGCGTGGATGGCGCCGTCGATGGTGATGGGGGCGACCATGGCGCCGGTTCGGGCGGCCAGGAAAGCCGGGCCATCGTAGATCTTCATCATCGCGCTGGTGACGGTCACGCGGCCTTCGGGGAAGATGACGACAGGGCGGCCTGTGTCGATCATGGCGGCCACCTGTTTCATGGCCATGGGCCGGGTTGTGTCAATGACGACATGGTCCGCGAAGCGAATCAACAGGCGGAATAGGGGTTCGTCGAGAACCTGAGTGTGGACGACATAGAGGGCATTGCGTGGCAGCCAGGCCCAAAGCAGGGCGGCGTCGAGAAAAGACTGGTGGTTCGCAACCACAAGAGTCTTCGGCGCTGCCGGCAGGGAGCCGCGAACGCGAACCCGGTAGAGCAGCCGGAAAAGGAACCGGATGAAGGCTTGCAGCATGAATGTGACCCAGAGGGAATCCTATTTCGTTCAGTCTACAGCAGCCACGGGCATAATCCCGCCCGGGCGACTTTACGAGCTTGGATGTTGCGTGCTAGCCTAAGAGTTTCATGCTGAACGCTGGTCGCATTCACCGTCATCATCACCATCACGGGATGGGCGGGCGGTCTGCGCGCTAGCAGGAAGAGCGAAACGCAAGACTTTGATAAGCCCGCCGCGCCGCCGGCGGGCTTTTTTCGTGCAGATTTGGGGAACAGCAGGTTATGCAACTGGATTTCAAGAAACTGGACGGCCTGATTCCGGCCGTCATTCAGGACGATGCCACGGGACGGGTCCTGATGGTGGGCTTCATGAACGAAGAGTCCTTCCACCTGACCGTCGAGACGGGGTTCGCCACCTTTTACAGCCGTTCCAGGAATAAATTGTGGCTGAAGGGCGAAAGCTCGGGTCACCGGCTGGTAGTGAAGCGGATTCAGACCGACTGCGACGCCGACTGCGTGCTGGTGTTCGTGGAAGCTCTGGGGCCCGGCGTGTGTCACGAAGGCTACCAGAGCTGCTTTTTCCGAACCTGGCAAGACGGCGCCTGGACGATTACCGAAGAGCAGCAGTACGACCCCAAAGCAGTCTACGGAGGTAAGTAAACGGCAATGAGTCGATTGAAACTCGGCATTCCCAAAGGGAGCCTCGAAAACGCCACGGTGGACCTGTTCCGCAAGGCAGGCTTCGTCATCAATATCAGCAGCCGGAGCTACTTCCCGGCCATCGACGATCCGGAGATCGAGTGCATGCTCATCCGCGCTCAGGAGATGGCGCGTTACGTCGAGGACGGCATTCTCGACGCAGGCCTGACCGGCTACGACTGGGTCATCGAGAACGATTCGGACGTGGTGACCGTGGCCGATCTGGTGTACGCCAAGCAGAGCTTCGGCAAGGTGCGCTGGGTGCTGGCCGTACCCGAAGCGTCAGAGGTACAGTCCGTGAAGGATCTTGAAGGCAAGATCATCGCGACTGAACTGGTGGGCGCGACAAAACGTTATCTGGCGAGGAATGGCGTGACGGCGAAGGTCGAATTCTCCTGGGGCGCCACGGAAGTGAAACCGCCGGTGCTCGCCGACGCGATTGTCGAGGTGACCGAGACCGGCTCGTCTCTCCGAGCGAACAAGCTGCGCATCGTCGAGACGATCATGGAATCGAACACGCAACTGATCGCCAACAAGGCTGCGTGGGCCGATCCGTGGAAGCGGCAGAAGCTCGAAGACATGCGCATGCTGCTCGACGGCGCGATCGCGGCGCTGGGAAAAGTGGGGCTCATGCTAAACGTGAAGAAGGACGACCTGCAGAACGTGCTGGGCGTGCTGCCCGCACTGAAAAACCCCACGATTTCGCCGCTGAGCGACGGCGAGTGGTTCGCGGTCAACACGATTCTGGACGAGTCCACGGTGCGCACGATCATTCCGCGGCTCAAGGGCGCGGGCGCCCAGGGCATTGTCGAGTATCCGCTCAACAAGATAGTGATGTAGGAGCGAAAGCATGATTCGCATTGTTGACAGCAAGTCCGCCGGACGCCTGTTACAACGCCGCGCAGCACGTTTGACCGAGGCTGAAAACACCGTCCGGCCAATCCTCGAAGCCGTTCGGACGCGCGGCGACAGAGCGCTCATCGAATACGCGAGGCAGTTCGATCATCTTCAGCGCAAGTCAGTCGCGGTGCCGGCGGCAGAATTGGAGGCCGCGGCCAAACGCCTCTCGCCGGCTTTTCGCAAGGCAGTGCGCGTGTCCGAGAAGAACGTCCGCGCCTACGCGAAGCTGCAATTGCCGCGCGCCGGAGAGATCCAGCCCGCACCGGGCCTGAAGCTCTCGCAGATCGTGCGGCCGCTCGAGAGTGTGGCGGCTTACGTGCCCGCGGGCCGCTATCCGTTGCCTTCGACCGTCATCATGACCGTGGTACCTGCCCTCGTGGCGGGCGTCACGAACGTCATGGTCGCCACCCCGAAACCGGTGGACGAGATCCTGGGCACCGCCTCGCTGCTGCGCGCGACGCACCTGTTCGAGATGGGTGGCGCGCAGGCCATCGCGGCTTTCGCTTTCGGCACGAAGACCGTCCCGAAGGCCGACCGCATTGTTGGCCCCGGCAACATCTATGTCGCGGCGGCGAAGAAACTGCTCGCCGGCGAAGTCGGGATCGACTTCGTCGCCGGTCCCACCGAGATTCTGATCATCGCCAGCGAAGGAAATCCCGCATGGCTTGCAGCCGATCTGCTGGCACAGGCCGAGCACGATACCGACGCCTCCGCTATCCTGCTCACGCGTTCCCGCCCGCTCGCCGAAGCCGTTGCCGCCGAGGTCGAAAGGCAACTCGAAACCCTGCCCACCGCGCCCGTCGCTCGCAAGGCGATCGACCGCAATTCGGCCATCATCGTGGTGGAGACCGACGAGCAGGCCGTCGAACTGTCGAATCGTTTCGCCCCCGAGCATCTGAGCCTCCACGACGCCAAACTGCTCCCGGGCATCCGGCACGCCGGCAGCGTCTTCCTCGGCGCAGGCAGCCCGGAAGCCGCGGGCGATTATGCGAGCGGGCCCAACCACGTCTTGCCCACCAGCGGCGCAGCACGCCTCCGCGGCGGCCTCTCGGCGGCCGATTACGTCAAGGTGATCTCCGTTCAGGACATCAGCCTCTCCGCCCTGCGCACGCTCGAACCCGCCATCACGACGCTAGCCCGCGCCGAGGGCCTCGAAGCCCACGCCCGAAGCGTGGAGGTCCGGACCCGTGGCTGACCGTCTTCCACCTCGCGCCGCCGTCGAACGCATGGCCCCTTATTCGCCGCCCACCTCGGGCCGGGCCGGCAAACTGCGCCTCGACTTCAACGAGAACACCGTCGGCTGCTCCCCACGCGTGATCGAACTGCTGACGCAGAAGCTGAACGCCGAAACGCTCACGATCTATCCCGAGTACGAGGCCACCCGGGCCGCCCTTGCTGAGTATTTCCAGTTGCCCGAATCGCAGTTCCTGCTTTCGAACGGCACCGACGAAGCCATCCAGGTGCTCGTCAACACGTACGTCGATGACGGCGACGAAGTGATCATCCTTCACCCCAGCTACGCGATGTACCGCTTCTACAGCGAGGTCGCCGGCGCGCGGATCGTCTCCCTTGACTACCGCCCGGCCGATCTCAGCTTCCCCGTCGACGAACTCCTTGCCGCGATCACGCCGCGGACTCGCGCCATCCTGATCTCGAATCCCAACAACCCCACGGGCACCGCCATCGGCGTCGGGCCGATCGTGCAAATCCTAGAACGCGCTCCCCACGCGGCGGTGCTGCTCGATGAAGCTTACTACGAGTTCTGCGGCATCACCGGCCTCCGGCTGATCGAACAGTACCCGAATCTGTTTGTGAGCCGGACGTTCTCGAAGGCATTCGGCATGGCCGCGCTCCGCGTCGGATGCCTCTTCTCTCAGCCTGACAACATCCGCTACGCTCACAAAGCGCAGTCGCCTTATAGCGTCAACCTGCTGGCAGCCATCGCCGTCCGCGCGGCCGTGGAAGACACCCGCTTCCTGAACCACTACGTCGAGCAGGCGCTCGCCGCCCGGGGCGATCTCTACGCGGGCTTCACCTCGCGCGGCATCCACGCCTATCCGAGCCAGGCCAACTTCGTGCTGTTCCGCGCGGGAGAACGCGCTATCAGTGTTCGCGATGGGCTGCGCGATCGTGGCGTCCTCGTCCGCGACCGCAGTTACGAAATCGCCGGCTGCGTGCGCGTCACCGCAGGCACACCCGCGCAGGTAGAACGTTTCTTTGCCGCGCTCGACGAGGTCTGGTCATGAAACCACTCTTGATTTTCGACATGGACGGCGTGCTCGCCGAAGTCAGTGAAAGCTACCGCGAATCCATCGTCGCGACCGTCCATCACTTCACCGGCACAACCGTCACGCGCGAACGCATCCAGGAGTACAAGAACCACGGTGGCTACAACAACGACTGGCTCCTGTCCCAGCAACTCTGCCGCGACCTCGATGTCGATGTGCCGTACGAAACTGTCGTCGACTACTTCTGTCAGGTCTTCTTCGGCGAGAACAACGACGGCCTGATCGCCCGCGAAAAGTGGATTCCGAACGACGGTCTCCTGGACCGCCTCGCCGCCACTCGCCAGCTCGCCATCTTTACCGGCCGCAATCGCGCCGAAGCCTCCGTCACCCTGAACCGCTTCGCCGCCACCATCCCGTTCGAGCCCGTCATGACCACCGACGAGGTCCCGATCGGCAAACCCGCTCCCGACGGGCTCCGCATGATCATGGAGCGCTTCCCCGCTCCGGGTTACTGTTACGTCGGCGATACCGTCGATGACGCCCGCAGCGCCCGCGCCGCCGGCGTGCCCTTCATCGGCATCGCCGCCCCCGATTCGCCCTGGCACGTCGAACTCGCCACCGTCCTCAAGGCCGAGGGCGCCTTCGCCGTCCTCGATGATGTCAATCAGATTGAAGGAGTGCTCCCCCCCGCATGAGAACCGCCAAAGTCGAACGCAACACCCGCGAAACCCAGATCTCCGGCTCGCTCAAAATCGAGGGTAAAGGCCGCTACGAGATCAGCACCGGCGTGCGCTTCCTTGACCACATGCTCGAACTGTTCACCAAACATGGCGGCTTCGACATGACCCTCAAGGCCACGGGAGACCTCGACGTTGACCAACACCACACCGTCGAGGACGCCGGTATCGTCATCGGCCAACTCTTCTCAGAAGCACTCGGTGACCGCAAAGGCATCAACCGCGCCGGCTACTATGTCGTCCCCATGGACGAGACCCTCGCCGTCGTCGCCGTCGATCTCGGTGGCCGGCCCTACATCGTTTACAAGGACAAGGTGAAGACCCGGCTCGTCGGCGACCTGCAGTCCGAACTGCTGGAGGACTTCTTCCACGGTTTCACCACGCACGCCGGCGCCAACCTCCACGCCAAGGTCCTCTACGGCCGGTCCAATCACCACAAGGTCGAAGCCATCTTCAAGTGCTGGGCCCGCGCCATGAAGTTCGCCTGCTCGAAGGACGCCCGCCTCAAGGACGAACTGCCGTCCACCAAGGGGCTTTTGTGATCACAATCATCGACTATGGCGCCGGGAATCTGCGCTCCGTCCAGAACACGCTCGCCCAACTCGGCGCTCAGTTCGAAGTCACTCGCACACCGGAAGGCGTCGCCGCCGCCGGCAAATTGATCCTGCCCGGCGTCGGCCACTTCGGCCAGTTGCTCGCATCACTCGACCAACTCTGTCTTCGCCCCGCCATTCTCGAACGCATCGCCGCCGGTGTACCCTTCCTCGGCATCTGCCTCGGAATGCAGGCCCTGTTCGAAGGGAGCGACGAAGCCTCGGGACAGAAAGGCCTGGGCTTGTTTAGTGGCCGCGTCGCCCGCTTTCCTGCCGACGCTCGCGTCCCGCACATGGGCTGGAACGAAATCGTGCCCGCCAAGCCTTCACACCTTCTGCGCAACCTGGACCCGCGCCCGTTCCTCTACTTCGCCCACAGCTACTACTGCCCCATCACCCCGGCCACCGCCGCCACCTGCGAATACTCCTTGCCCTACACCGCCGCGCTCGAACAGGACAACGTCTTCGGCGTTCAGTTTCACCCCGAGAAATCGGGTCCGCTCGGCCTTCGCATCGTTGCCAACTTTCTTGAGGTCTGATCCCCACCCATGCTCGCCAAACGCATCATTCCCTGCCTCGACGT
>DNFG01000328.1:0-2496 GCA_003487005.1 Bryobacterales bacterium | reverse complement strand
CGCATCATTCCCTGCCTCGACGTCACCGGCGGCCGCGTCGTCAAGGGCGTCAACTTTGTCGGCCTTCGCGATGCCGGCGACCCCGTTGAACTCGCCTCCCGCTACAACGAGCAGTCCGCCGACGAACTCGTCTTCCTCGATATCACCGCCTCCAGCGACGAGCGCGACACCATGGCCGATGTCGTCGCCCGTACCGCCCGCCAGGTCTTCATCCCGCTCACCGTCGGCGGCGGCATTCGCAGTGTCGATGACGCCCGCCGCATTCTCCACGCCGGAGCCGACAAGGTCTCCATTAACACCGCTGCCGTCCGGCGCCCCGAGTTGATCACCGAACTCAGCCAGGCCTTCGGCGCCCAGGCCACCGTCCTCGCCATCGACGCCAAACGCAACGCCCGCGGCTCCTGGAACGTCTTCACCAAGGGCGGCCGTGAAGACGAAGGCATCGACGCCGTCGAATGGGCCGCTCGTGGAGAAGCCCTCGGCGCCGGCGAAATCCTGCTCACCTCCATGGACACCGACGGCGTTCAGGACGGCTTCGATTGCGCCCTCACCCGCGCCGTCTCGCGCGCCACGAAGATCCCCGTCATCGCCTCCGGCGGCGCCGGCAAGCCGGAACACTTCATTCGCGTCCTCACTGAAGGCGAAGCCGACGCCGCCCTCGCTGCCTCTATCTTTCACTACGGCACCTATACCGTCGACCAACTCAAGGAAGCGCTAGAAGGCGCCGGAATCCCCGTCAGAAGGACCTCCCGATGATCATCCCCTGCATCGATCTGATGGACGGCAAAGTCGTCCAACTTGTCCAGGGCCGCGAAAAAGCCCTCGAAGGCGACACCCCCGAAGCCATGCTCCGGAAGTTCGCCGCCTTCCCCGAACTCCAGATCATCGACCTCGACGCCGCCCTCGGCCGCGGCGATAATCAGCCCACCGTCGAGTTTCTCGCCGCCCGCTGCCGCGCCCGCGTCGGCGGTGGCGTCCGCACGCCCGAACGCGCCCGCCGCCTCGTCGATGGCGGCGCCCACCGCGTCATCGTCGGCACCTCCGCCTTCACGAAGACCGGCGTCAACCACGCCCTGCTCTCCGAAATCGCCGCCGCCGTCACCTCCGAACGCATCTTCATCGCTCTCGACTCGAAGGACGGCCGCATCACCGTCAAGGGCTGGACCGAATCCCTCGAACTCACCGCCGAACACGTCCTCGCCGAACTCGAGCCATACTGCTCCGGTTTCCTCTGCACCTACGTCGACAAGGAAGGCATGATGCAGGGCACCGATCTCGAATGGTTCCGCCGACTCCGCACAGCCACGAACCTGGACATCACCGCCGCCGGCGGCGTCACCACCTACGAGGATGTCGCGGCCCTGATCGCCATGAACGTCCACGCCGCCCTCGGCATGGCCATCTACACTGGCCGCCTCGACCTCGCCCGCCTCGCCTCGATGAACAGCGCCATCCCCCGCTAAAATGGAAAAGTCATGAGCGAAAACGATATCCCCCTGCCACCCGCCAGTTTCGAGTTCCTCGTGCTCTCTTTCCGCGTGCAGGCCGAGATGCAGTTAGGACTCAACCCCTACGGCAACGAACCGGCCGAACCCAACCTCCCCTTCGCCCGCCACTCCATCGACATGCTCGCCATGATCCAGGAGAAGACCAAGGGCAACCTCTCGCTCGAGGAGCAGCGACTGATCGAGAACTCCCTCACCGAACTCCGCTTCCGCTACATGCACGTTTTCGAGGAGCAGAAGAAAAAGGCCGCCGAACCCGCGCCCGCCCCCACGGACGCCCCCACCCCGGCGGACCCCTCATGAGCCGCCCCTCCTACCTCAAGCTCACCGTCCTCGGCTCGGGCACCAGTGTCGGCGTGCCCACCATCGGCTGCACCTGCAAGGTCTGCCGCTCTTCCGACCCCCGCGACCAGCGCCTCCGCCCCTCCATCGCTCTCCAGTGGGACGAACACTGCGCCCTCATCGATGCCGGCCCCGACCTCCGCCAACAGGCGATTCGCGCCGGCCTCTACCGCCTCCACGCCGTCCTGTTCACCCACGCCCACGCCGACCATATCCTCGGCCTCGATGACCTTCGCCCCTTCAATTTCCACCAGAGCGAACCCATCGCCACCTGGTCCACCCAGGCCACCCTCGACGTCATCCAGCGCGTCTTCAGCTACGTCTTCCACAACGGACCCACCGAATCCTCCCGCCCCAAACTCGATCCCCACATCTTCGACGCCGATCCCTTCACCGTCGGCGGCCTCACATTCACCCCCATCCCCCTCAAGCATGGCTCCGGCCCCTGTCACGGCTTCCGCTTCGGCCGCACCGCCTATCTAACCGATCACAGCGAGATCCCCGAATCCAGCCTCCCGCTGCTCGAAGGGCTCGATGTCCTCTTCCTCGACGCCCTCCGCCACAAACCCCACCCCACCCACTCCACCGTCGAAGCCAGCCTCAAAACCGTCGAACTCCTCCGGCCCGAACGCGCCTTCTTCACCCACAT
>DNFG01000467.1 GCA_003487005.1 Bryobacterales bacterium | reverse complement strand
TTGCGGACGGCGGACGCGGCGGGGCTGGAGCGGGTGTATTTGTGCGGGATCACGCCGACGCCGGCGGGGGCGCCGGTCCGGAAGACGGCGCTGGGGGCGGAGGAGACGGTGGCGTGGGAGTACAGCGTGGATGCGCTGGTGGCGCTGCGGTCATTGCGGGCGCGGGGGTTCGAGATTGCGGCGATCGAGACGAGTGCGCGGGCGGTGGATCTGTTTGACTGGCGGCCGCGGTTTCCGCTGGCGGTGGTGTTTGGGAATGAAGTGGACGGGTTGACGGCGGAGGTGCTGGAGGCGTGTGACACGCATGTGCGGTTGCCGATGCTGGGTCGGAAACATTCGTTGAACGTGGCGACGGCGGGCGGGGTGGTGTTGTACGAGGTGTTGCGAAAATACCGGCGGTTACGGGAAGGAACGGCATGATGAAGCGAGTTTTGATGGGGATGGTGGTGGCGGCCGCGACGGCGGCGGCGCAGGTGGCGACGATGTTTCCGCCGGTGCGGGGGACGCGGGAGATGGTGGGGGCGGCGAACAACCAACAGGTGGAAGCGGGCATGCGCTTGCTGGCAGCGGGGGGCAACGCGGTGGACGCGGGAGTGGCGGCGGTGCTGGCGGCGGCGGTGACGGAGCAGTCGCGATTCGGGCTGGGCGGGGAGATGCCGCTGATCGTGAAGATGGCGGACCGGGCGCCGGTGGTGGTGAGCGCGATCGGGGTGGCGCCGCGACTGGCGACGGCGGAATGGTACCGGAAGCGCGTGGCGGAGGCTTGGGAGACGGGGGAGCGGAAGCCGCCGATTCCGTCGCTGGGGATTCGATCGGCGGTGACGCCGGGGGTGTTTGACGGGTTGATGCTGGCGCTGTCGGAGCACGGGACGCGGAGCTATTGCGAGGTGGCGGCGCCGGCGATCGAGGCGGCGGGGGGCTTTCCGATCGGGGAGGAATACGCGAAGTTTATCGGAGATTTCGCCGAGATTTTGCGATTATGGCCGGATTCGGCGGCGTTTTTTCTAAAGGAGGACCGGGCGCCGAAGCCGGGAGAGGTGTTCCGGTCGCCGGTGTTGGGGCGGACGCTGGAGTCGCTGTGTCAGGTGGAGAAGAAGGCGCGGGGCAACCGGGCGGCGAAGCTGGAGGCGGTGCGGCGGGAGTTCGCGGAGGGTTCGATCGCGAAGCGGATTGCGGCGTTCAGCGAGGCGCAGGGGGGATTGTTGCGGTACGAGGATCTGGCGGGATACCGGGCGGAGTTCGACGCGCCGCGGAGCATTGAGTATCGCGGGTACACGGTGGTGAAGCCGGGGTTCTGGAGTCAGGGGCCGGTGCTGCTGCAGGCGCTGGCGATTCTCGAGGGCTTTGATCTGAAGGGCATGGGTCACAACAGCCCGGAGTATCTGCACACGGTGATCGAGGCGGTGAAACTGGCGTTCGCGGACCGGGACCGGTATTACGGCGATCCGAAACACGCGGAGATTCCCGAGAAGATGCTGTTGTCGCGGGAGTACGCGGCGGAGCGGCGCGGGCAGATCGAGGCGGGGCGGGCGTCGCTGGAGCACCGTCCGGGGGCGTTCGGGGGGCCGCTGGATCTGGAGGCGGTGGACGGGGATTCCGGGGATCACGACACGACGTGCGTGAATGTGATTGACCGGTGGGGGAACGCGTTTTCGGCGACGCCGAGCGGGGCGTGGCTGCCGAGTGTGATCGCGGGGGACACGGGGATTCCGCTGTCGACGCGGCTGCAATCGTTCGTGTTAACGCCGGGTCATGCCAATGTGCTGGCGCCGGGAAAGCGGCCGCGGGTGACGCTGTCGCCGACGATGGTGCTGAAGGACGGCAAGCCGTGGCTGGTGATGTCCACGCCGGGCGGAGATAACCAGGATCAGGCGATGCTGCAGGTGCTGCTGAACCTGATTGAATTCGGGATGGGCCCGCAGGCGGCGGTGGAAGCGCCGCGATTTCAGACCGAGCACTATTACGGGAGCTTTGCGTTTCACGAGTTCGGCGCCGGGCGGGTGGCGCTGGAGAACCGGTTGCCGATGGCGACGATCGAGCGGATGCTGGAGTTGGGGCACCGGGTGACGACGCGGGGGCCGTGGAGCAACACGTCGGCGCCGGTGGCGATCCGGTGGGAGGGCGGGGTGCTGGATGGCGGGGCGGATCCGCGGCGGTCGCGCTATATCTTTGGACGGTAGTTTATGATAGGACTCAGTAGAATCCTGTCCTGCAAAGAAGTATTTTGTTTTGGCCGGAAGTCGTCTTCACATTCTGATTCATCCCTGGCGGGAAGAGGGTTCACACCTGATTTGGGAGGCGGACCTGCGCTATCCGGGATTCCGGCGGGAGCGGCTGTGGTTCCGGGTTTCCGCCAAATACCGGTCCATTCTGACCGAACTGGCGGATCCATTCGTGGTGGGCTGTTTCCAGCAGGCGATGGCCTGGAAGCGGGATCTGGTGGTGGAGGGGGCGCCGGCGTCGGCGGGGCTGCTATCAGGACTGGAGCGGGCGCAGGCGCTGATCCATGGGTGGTGGCCAAGAAGTTACCGGCCGGTTGACTTGTGCGTGGAGAGGGTCACGCCGGCGGCATCGGCAACGCGAGGGACACTGCTGGCATTTTCAGGTGGAGTGGACTCGAGTCACAGCGCGTGGGTGAACCGGGGTCCGGTGACGGCAGGCGGGGCGCCGCCAGTGACGGCGGGACTCATGGTACAGGGATTCGATATCCCCCTGGGCGAGGAGGAGAAGTTCGCGGCGGCCGCGGAGAACAGTGAAAAACTGCTGGGTTCGCTGGGTCTGCCGCTGATCCGGGCGGCGACGAACCTTCGAGTGATGCCGGGGATCTGGCTGGAGAACTTTGGCTCCGCGGTGGCGGCGGCGTTGCACCTGTTTTCGGGGGGATATCGCGCGGGGATGCTGGCGAGCGGGCACGAGAGGGATGGTTTTCCGCATGGTTCGGCCCCGGGACTGGATCCGGAGTTTGGGAGCGAGGTGTTTGACATATTCCACGACGGTGCATTCGTGACACGACTGGCGAAGATCGAGGCGCTGGCGGAGTGGCCGGAAGCGTGTGCACGTCTGCGGGTTTGCTGGCGGGATCCGGCATATTCCCGGAATTGCGGCCGTTGCGAGAAGTGTTTGCGCACGCTAATCCTGTTCCGGGTTGCGGGGAAATTACCGTCCTGTTTTCCGGGCGATGTGGACGACGGGACAATCCGGCGGTTGCGAATTGCCCCGATTAACCTGCTATTGACCTATCAGCCGCTCCTGGAGGTGTTGCGGGAGCGGGGAATCCGCGGGACCTGGGTCACGGCACTGGAAGAGGCGGTGGCGCGCAGCGTGGCGAATCCGGCGGTTCAATTGGCAGACCGTCTACCGAACTGGTTGCGGCTGTGGGTCCGGATGTTCCGGCAGCAGACGGGATTGCGGCGGGGCGTTTTCTAGTCTGGGTGGCCGGATTGAGGGGATGGAGTGATGGAGCCATCACTCCGCAAACTGCTGCAGGCGAGGGTATTTCCAGAGTGATTCAAAGTTGTTTGATCAGCGTGATCCTGACGACATTCGGGCGGCCGGAGCAACTCCGGCAGGCGCTGGAGGGAGTCGCCGCGGCGGAGGCGCCGGAAGGCGGATTCGAAGTGGTGGTGGTGGACGACGGCAGCCCGGAACCGGTGGATGCGATTGTTGGCCGGCATGCGGAGCGGATGCCCGTGCGGCTGATTCGCCGGGAGAATGGGGGCTGCGCGAAGGCGCGGAATACCGGTGCGGCAGAAGCGAGAGGGAGGTATGTTGTCTTTCTGGACGATGACTGCACGCCGCCCCGGGACTGGCTGAAGCGCCTGAAGGAAGGGTTTTCCCGGCATCCCGGCGCGATGATTGGCGGGCGCCAGGAGAATATTCTGGAGGGAAACCGGTTCAGCGCGACGACGCAGCTTCTGATCGATTTCCTGCTGGAGACCGCGAATCGGGACCCTCTGGCTGGAACGTACCTGAATAACATCGCCCTGAGCAGAGCCGCCTTCGAGTCCATGGGGGGGTTCGATCCGGAATTCTCGAAAACAGCAGAAGACCGCGAGTTTTGCGACCGATGGGTGGCGGAAGGGCGGCAGATCGTCTATGACCAGGGTCTGATCGTTTATCACGCGCATCACCTGGGCTGGCGAAGTTACTGGCGGCAGCATTATCGTTATGGGAAAGGTGCGGCGTGCCGGTGGCGGAAGAACATGACAGGCCCGAAGAGACCCGGATATTACCTGCAACTGCTGGCGTACCCGTTCCGGCGCTGCCCGCTGCCGGAGGCGGTTGTGAGCCTTTGCCTGCTGGTCCTGGCGCAGACGGCGACGCTGTGGGGATTCGTGCGTGAGGTCCGGCAGGGATGAACCTCGCTGACTACCCCCGGCTGCTGCGCGATGCACTCGCGCCGCTGGGTGCGCCGGCTCGGTGCGCATTGCTGAATTATCCGGACCACGTCAATATCGGGGACCACCTGATCTGGGTGGGAACGCTGCGATTCCTGGTTGGAGAATTGGGGACGGAGGTCCGGTACTCATCGAGCCGAGAGGATTTTTCCGCGCGCGGGATGGAGGAGGCGCTCGGCCCGGATGATCCGATTCTGCTGCACGGCGGCGGCAATCTGGGCGATCTGTGGCCGCCGATGCAGGCGTTCATGGAGCGGATCATCGCCGGCTTTCCTCGGCGGCGGATCGTCATTCTTCCGCAGACGCTGCACTTCCAGAACCCGGACAATGCCCGGCGAGCCGCGGCGGTCTTCAACGCGCATCCGGATCTGACTCTCTTTCTCCGGGACCATCGCAGTCATGAGGAGGCGCGGCGGCTGTTCCCGTGCTGCGGGGTGCACCTGGCGCCCGACATGGCGCTTGGGCTTGCGGGAGAAGCGGAAGTGTTCGCCGCTGGGCATCCGGGAGCAGGTCCGACGACGCTGCTGCTGCGCCGGCGTGACCGGGAGTCGTTGACGCTTCCCGCGGGGGAGGCGTCCGCGCTGGATGTATCCGCCGATTGGGTGAGTTATGAGAGGGGTTGGCGGATGGGGGACCGGCGAGTGCCATTCTCGCGAACGCTGATCGGCTGGTACCGCGAATGGTGGCAGAGGCGGCTGGCTTTTCCGGAGGAGTACCGCGCACGAAACGCCTGGTTCGCGGAACTCCGCGGACATCGGGTCCTCGGGTTGATGCTGGAAAGCCGGCACGGGCGATTTTCCCTGGGGCTGATCTGGGATGGCTGCCGGCAACTGCTGGCGCATCGGGCGGTCGTCAGCAATCGTCTGCACGGCCATCTTCTGTCTTGCCTGCTGGGGATTCCGAGTGTGCTGCTGGACAACAGCTATGGGAAGAACCGGCTGTTCCACGAAGCCTGGCTGCGGGATGTACGGGGGAGCCGCTTCGTGGGGGCTGGCGGGGATGTGAGAGCGGCGCTGGAAGCGGTGCTGGCCGCGGGTGTCCGCCGGGCCGGTCAGGCGGAGCCGGACGTCCGGGACCGCCATTCCCGGGCGAGGAGGTAGAACAGGGGGCCGAAGGCGCCGGCGGCGAGGGTGACGAGGATGAAGGGCCAGGCGGGGAGTTGGTGGCGGGGGGCGTCGGTCCACATCCAGAAGCAGGCGAGGACGGCGAGGATGACGAGGTCGGTGAAGACCTGGGCGGCGCCCCAGGATTGGAAGTTGGGCAGGAGGATGCCCCAGTAGCCGGCGACGTGGAGGGCCTGGGCGGTGAGCGCGGCGAAGGCGAGAATGACGAGCGTGAGGGCGATCAGGCGGGGGTTCATGGGGGCTCCTTTGGGGTTCTGGGACCAGAATGACGCGGGCCGGGGCGGCTACCTGAGCAGGGGGCGGAGGTACTGGAAGACGGTGGCGGCGACGCGGCGGTTGCCTTCGGCGGTGGGGTGGATGGCGTCGTTCTGCATCAGTTTGGGGTCAGTGGCGACGCCATCGAGGAGGAAGGGGATCAGGGGGATGTTTTTTTCGCGGGCGAGGTTTTTGTAGATATTTTCGAAGTCGCGGATGTAGTCGGCGCCGTAGTTGCGGGGGAGGGTCATGCCGCCGAGGAGGACGGGGACGTTGGCGGCTTGGGCGCGGTCGATCATTTCGGCGAGGTTGGCGCGGGTGGTTTCGAGGGGGAGGCCGCGGAGGCCGTCGTTGCCGCCGAGGGCGAGGATGATGACGGCGGGTTGGAGGCGGAGGGCTTCCTCGAAGCGGGCGACGCCGCCGCTGGTGGTGTCGCCGCTGATGCCGAGGTTGACGACGCGGAAGGCGAGGTTTTCGGAATCGAGGCGTTTCTGGAGCCAGTCGGGGTAGCTGAGGCCGGCTTCGAC
>DNFG01000252.1 GCA_003487005.1 Bryobacterales bacterium | reverse complement strand
CGTTCAGGAATTCGTGGATGGAGGATCTCGAACGTGGTCTTGGTGTAGTAATCCAGTCCGCGGACGAGGCGCGGGCGGACTTCGTAAGCGATGCCGCGGACGTCGAGGAGGTCGCGGACGCGGGCGAAGTGGGAGCGGCACTCGTCGTTCAGGAATTCGTGGATGGAGGGCAGCGTGGTGATGATGGCCTCGTCGCCGGGGTCCTTCGAGTCGAGGACGCGGAGGGGGTTCGTGACGGCGCGGCGCTGGTTGTCGGGCGAGAGTTGATCCTTGACGGGATCAAGGGCTTCGCGGAGGGCGGCGGTGTAGCGCTGGCGGGATTCGGGATCGCCGACGGAGTTGATCAGCAGTTTGGCGCCGGTGACGCCGCAGCGTTCGAGGATCTCGATGGCGAGTTCGATCACTTCGGCGTCGATGGCGGGGGCATCGGAGCCGATGCACTCGGCGCCGATCTGGAAGAACTGCCGGTAGCGGCCCTTTTGGGGGCGTTCGCGGCGGAACATGGGGCCGAGGTAGAAGAGTTTCTTGAGACCGGGGACCTGATCGAGGCGGTGCTCGATGTAGGCGCGGATGACGGAGGCGGTGTTCTCGGGGCGGAGCGTGAGAGAGGTGCCGTCCCGGTCGTCCCAGGTGTACATTTCCTTGGAGACGATGTCTGTTTCAGCGCCGACGCCGCGGGCGAACAGACTGGTCTCCTCGAAGATGGGGGTCCGGATCTCGTGGTAGTTGAAGACGCGAAAAGTTTCGCGGGTGATGGATTCGACGTGGTTCCAGACCGCCGAAGAGGGCGGGAGGATGTCGCGTGTGCCTCGAATTGCTTTGATCAAACTGGTTCTTCCCGGAAGTCCTGGCGGTAACGAATGTAGCGTTGGGCGTTTTCGGCGAAGCGGGCCTTCTCCTCGGGGGTGACCTCGCGGCGGACCTTGGCGGGGGTGCCCATGACCATGGAGTTGGGGGGCACGTCCATGCCCTCGGGTACCAGCGCGCCGGCAGCGACGACGGAACCCTGGCCGATGCGGGCGCCATTGAGGACGATGGCGCCGATGCCGATCAGGCAGTCGTCCTCGACGACACAACCGTGGAGGCAGGCCATGTGGCCGACGGTGACGCGGTTGCCGATGAGAACGGGGTACCTGTCGAGTTCACCGTGCAGAACGGACCCATCCTGGATATTGGAATCATCACCGATGACGATCCGGTTGACATCGCCGCGAGCGACGGCGCTGGGCCAGATGCTGCTGCGTTCGCCCATGGTGACGTCGCCGATGACCTGGGCAGCCTGGTCGACGTAGGCGGAAGCGGCGATGCGGGGGTAGACAGATTTATACGGACGAATCATGGCCGGAACGCTCCAAAACCTTCATTGTACCGCCGGGAAAGCTACAATTTGAGTGTGATGCGTCCATTCTGGATTACCTCCTTCCTGATGGCTGGTCTGTGCCTGACCCCGGCAGCGGCCCAAAAGCAGCCTTTTACGTTTGACGCGATGACGCAGGTGAAGCGAGTGTCCGATCCACAGCTATCACCGGACGGGCGTTTGGTGGCGTTCACGGTCTCCGTGGTGGAGATGGAGAAGAACGGGTCGAACCGGCAGATCTGGATTGTACCGGCGGGCGGGGGGTCGCCGAGGCAGATCACGACCGAGGGGCAGAACAGCCGGCCTCGGTGGTCGCCGGATTCGCGGCGGCTGTCGTTTCTGTCGAGCCGTTCGGGCACGCAGCAGATCTGGACGATGAACCCGGATGGCACGGACGCCCGGCAGGTGACCAGGCTGGCGACGGAGGCGGACGGCCATATCTGGAGCCCCGACGGCGCGAATTTTGTTTTCTCGAGCGAAGTGTACCCGGACTGCCCCGATGAAGCTTGTAACGAGCGCCGGTTGGAGCAGGAGAAGCAGAGCAAGGTGAAGGCGCGGGTCTACACCTCGCTGCTGTACCGGCACTGGAGCCAGTGGCAAGGCAAGCGGCGGAAGCACGTGATGATGGTGCCCGCGGGCGGGGGTTTGGTGAAGGACCTCACGCCAGGGTTCATCTTCGATGTGCCACCGTTCTCATTGGGGGGAGGCGAAGACTATGCAGTTTCGCCGGATGGCAAGGAGGTGGCGTACGTCGCGAAGCTGGATGAAAACCAGGCCACCAGCACGAACAGCGAGATCTTCGTGGTGCCGGTGGAGGGTGGCGAACCGAAGCAGGTTTCGACGAGCGAAGGGGCCGACAATGGGCCTGCTTATTCGCCGGACGGCAAATGGCTGGCGTGGCGGATGCAGCAGACCGGCGGGTATGAGAGCGACCGCTGGAGGCTGGTGCTGTACAACCGGGAGACCGGCAGCATGCAAACGTTGACGGAGACGATCGACCGCAACGTGGACTCCTTCACGTGGCATCCGGATTCGACGCGGATTGCGTATGTGCTCGAGGACCGGGGGCGTCATCCGGCGCACATCATCAGCATCAACGGGGGAGGGGCGCGGGCGATCACGCGCGGGTCGTCGAGCGTGGGCGACCTGCAGTTCACGCCGGATGGCCGGACGCTGATCTATACGGAGCAGAGCGGGTCATCGCCGGTTGAGATTTTCCGCGCGGTTTCGGGGGAAGGGGCGCCGGTTCCATTGACGCGCGTGAACGATGCGCTGCTGTCGCGGTATGAGTTGACGCGTTACGAGGAGTTCACGGTGGCCGGCGCGGAGGGCGCTCAAGTGCATGGCTTCATGGTGAAGCCGCCGGCGTTCAATCCGGAGAAGCGGTACCCGGCGTTGATGCTGATTCACGGCGGCCCGCAGGGAGCGTGGGGGGAGAGTTTCAGCTACCGCTGGAATCCGCAGGTGTTTGCGGCGGCGGGCTTCGTGGTGGTAATGCCGAATCCGCGCGGCTCGACGGGCTACGGGCAGCGGTTCACGGACGAGATCAACGCGGACTGGGGTGGCCGGGTTTACGAGGACCTGATGAGCGTGGCGGATTACACGGCGAGTCTGCCTTACGTGGACGGGCGGCGGATGGCCGCGGCGGGGGGCAGTTACGGCGGATACATGGTGAACTGGATTCTGGGGCATACCGACCGGTTCCGGGCGCTGGTTTCGCACGCGGGCGTCTACGACCTGCGCAGTATGGGGGGCGAAACGGAAGAGCTTTGGTTCACACGCTGGGAGTTCAAGGGCTATCCGTGGGAAACGCCGGAAATTCACGAGCGGTGGTCGCCGTCGGTCCATGCGGCGCGGTTCAGCACGCCGACGCTGGTGATCCATGGCGAACTCGATTTCCGCGTGCCTTACGGGCAGGGGTTGCAGTTATTCACGGCCCTGCAGGCCAATGGGGTGCCGTCGAAGCTGCTGATGTACCCGGACGAGGGGCACTGGATTCTGAAGCCGCAGAACAGCCGGCTGTGGCACGAACAGTTCATCGAATGGATCACGGAATGGACGCGGGAGCGCCCGGACGGGAACTGAAGAATCGGCGCTTGTCGAACCCGGGATCGACGGCCACATCGAAGAAGCCGACCATCATTTCTTCGCGAGACTGTTCGCCGTAGCGGACCTCCGCGTCCGGGTCGGGATTGAGGGGATTGTTGGCGGAATTGTCGTACCAGGCGGTGAATCGGAGGCGCGTACCCTGGCGCAGCAGGCGGGGCGTCGCGAGGCGGTAGTTGAGTTGCCAGTAGAAGTGGAAAGGCGCGACGCGAAGGAGGGTTTCGACGCGCCCGCCGGCTTCCACGATCTCGAAGTCGAAGGCTTTGCCGCGCAGGTGCATGTGAGGTAGGAGAGAGAGGAGCAGGGCGTCGCCGGGCAGGGTGCCGGAAACCGCGACGCGGTGGTTGGATGCGTGGGGCGGAATGCGGAAATCGACGGAGCCCATCTGGAGGGTGAGAACCCGTTTTTCGGGCGGAGTTGCCGCGAAGGTGAGTCCGACGGTGGACCGGTCGCTGGTGGCGCGGCCGGTGGGGGTGTAGTGGAACTGGAGGACGAGGTCGCTGCCGGCGGGGATCAGTTTGGCCATGCCGGCGGGGAGGTGCATGGGGCCGGTGCCGGGGGTGTAGAGGGCGAGGATGTCGCTGGTGGTGACGCCCGGGTGGGTGAAGGCCTCACCGGTGGGCTTGCCGCGGAGCCAATCTGAATCCGGTTCGCGGATGTAAGCGACGATGTGGTGGACGGCATCCCGCGCGCCGGGTCGGATTTCGGCGGCAGTGACCCAGCGGTCGTCCGCGAAGTGCAAGGGGATGATCATCCACTGGTAGTCGAGTTCCTCCCGGGCTGGAATCGGAATCGCGCGGGGCATGGAGACGGCGTGATCCACGCGGGGCAGAGACCAGCCCTGGGGCCACGCGATCGCCTCGGGGGCGGCGGCGGGATCGCCTGCGGGCGCGCCGCTGGAGGCCCACTGGTCGATGGCGGAGATCTCCTCAGGAGTGAGGCTGGAGTCGTTGTCGAAGTGAAGGGAGGCGCGTTCGGCGAACCAGGGTGGCATCCGGCGGAGTTTGACGGACTCGCGGATGGCGCGAGCCCACGGACGGACCTGCTGGTAACTCAACAGGGGCATGGGGCCGATTTCGCCAGGGCGATGGCAGGACTGGCAGTGCCGCTGCAAGACAGGAAGGATGTCGGCATGGAAAGTGGGCGGCGCGGCGGGCGCGGCCAGCGCCAGAGCGGGCAGGAGGCTAATGGCTGGGAGTCGCAAGGCCCTTGAGCAACAGACCGATGGCGAGAAGAGTCGTCAAACCAATTGAACCGTAGATGTAGATGCGCACCTCTTCTGGAACGAACATGAACGCGATCACGGCCTCCACTCCGGCCGAAAACAAGAGGATGATACCCAGCAAAGTCAGTCGATTCATGACGGCAGTTCCACGACTCCTTCGATTCGAGGCACTTTCAGGAAACCAGAATGACAACGAAGGTCATGCCGGCGATCTTCAAATTGGTCATCGTCAAATTATAGACGCAGGCGGAGCAAGTTCAAAGCAGATTGCACGGCAAACGCGCGGACCCGGGCCCGGTTTCCGGGGAAACGGTGGAGTTTCGCCTCGACGCCGTCCGGAGTCGCGATGCCGATCCAGACCGTGCCGGGTTCAATGCCCGGGGTGGCGGAATCGGGGCCGGCTTCGCCGGTCACAGAGAGGGCGTAGGTGGCGCCGGTGCGATCACGGGCGGATTCGGCCATGGCGATGGCGACGGCTTCGGAGACCACGCCTTCCTTTTCGACGAGTTTTTCGTCCAGGCCAAGAAGCCGGGTCTTCATGGCGCGGCCATAGACCTGGAAGCCGCCGAGAAACCACTCGGAGGAGCCGGGGGCTTCGGTGATGCGACCGCCGAGGAGGCCGCCCGTGCAACTTTCGGCGACTGCGAGAGTGGCTTTGCGCTCGCGCAACAGGACGCCAAGCGCGGTCTCAAGCGGATCCCCGTTGCGGGAGTAGATGCGGTTGCCGAGCAGGGCTTCGATTTTGGCGCCGAGTTCGGCGACACGGGCCTCGGCTTCGGCCTCGGTAGCGGAAAAGGAGCGGAGATGAATCTGGATGTCTCCGGCGGCGGCGAGGATGGTGGTGACGGGGTTCTCGTAGGGTTTGTAGGCGGGTGCGATCAGTTGGTCCACATCGGATTCGCCCATGCCGGCGACGCGGAAGAAGCGGGTCCGCAGGACGCGCGGCGGCAGGACGGCTTGCAGACGCGGCAGTACCTGACTGAGGAAGAGCGGCTTCATCTCGCCGGGCGGTCCGGGCAACAGGGCGAGCATCCGGCCGTCGAAGTCCAGCCACTGGCCCGGCGCGGTGCCATTCGGGTTGTCGAGCTTTTCCGCGCCGTCAACGAGAAAGGCCTGGCGTTTGTTGATGGGGGCCATTTTCCGGCCGAAACTGGCGAAGCGTTGTTCGATGGCGTGGAGGATGGCCGGGTCGTGAATTAGGGCGCGGTTCAGCGCCTGGGCGGTTGCCTCGCGTGTCAGGTCGTCCTCGGTCGGGCCGAGTCCACCGGTCAGAAGGATGAGGGGCGTGCGGTCGAGGGCCGCGGCAATGGCGGCAGCCAAGCGATTCTGGTCGTCTCCGATGACGGATTTCTGGGTGACATCAACACCGAGCAGGTTCAACTGATCGGTCAGCCAAAGCGAGTTCGTATCGGTTTTCTGCGGCGTGAGCATTTCACTGCCCACGGCGATAATTTCGGCGGTCATTGAGAAATCCGTCAGGGGAGCGGCCGGCCCTGGATGCCGGCAGGGACGCGGTAAAGTGCGCCGGTCGTGGTCACCATCATGTCGCCGCCGGGGGCAAAGGCCAGACCGACGATATTGGGTCCCGAGAGGACCAGGGCGGCTTCGCGCTCCGGCGTGATCCGGACGATGCCTTTTCGCCCGGCGAGGGACGCGGCGACGTAGAGATTGCCCTCCGCGTCGAATGCGAGTCCCTGAGGCCGTCCGAGACCGCGGAAAAAGACCTCGACTTCGCCCGCGGGCGAGATTCGCTGAACAGCATCAAAGCTCGAAGTGGTCGGCCCGGTGACATACAGATAGCCGCCCGGCCCAAAGGCGAGATGATACGCGGCGATGGATGGCTCGATGGTGGCGAAGACGTAGATGCCGGTGCCGCCCTCGCTGATTTTGAAGATCGTACCGGAGCGGTCTCCGACAAACAGATCGCCCTTGTCGTCGAAGGCGATACCGGTGGCCACGCCCATGGACTCGCAATAGACGCTCATCACGCCGCTGGCCGTGGAGCGGTAGACGATGCCGTCGAACCGGGAGGAGATGTAGAGAACGCCCTCGCGGTCGAACGCGAGCGCGGTGGCGTTCATCAGATCGGTCAGGTGAGGGGTTATCGAGCCGCTGGCGTCGACCCGGTAGACAGCGACCGGCGTTTTCTGCCCGCGCGAACCGCTGAAGGTGGTGTAGACGGCGCCGTCGGGGCCAACCGCGGGGCTCGAGACCGGGTGCAGATTATCGGCGACAAGAGCGCCAACGGCAAACGGGAGCGGAGCGCTCTCTTTGTCGCCATTGCTGACGATCAACCGGCCGCTGCCGGCCCCTTCGGGCACGCGGGCCACAACGTAGCGGTCCGAGCCGACGACCAGCGGCGCGGCAACCGCGCCGACGCTCACCAGCGGGCGGGGCGCGGCCAGGAAGTGCTGGCCGCGGATCTGGATATCGCCCCCCGGGATTGCGGCCTGCGGGGAGACTTGGTCGATCGTGGGGCGATCCGCCCCGTTGGTTTTAAACGCCATGAAGGAAACCCGGAGAAATGCTCCAGCTATAAGAGATTGAACCACCGCGCCAGAAGCAACACAAGTGCGGCGTAAACGCCCGCGGCCAAATCATCAGCCACAATGCCCCTGCCGTCCGGCAGGCTCTCGAGCCGCCGGACGGGCCAGGGCTTGGTCATATCGAAGATGCGGAACAGAACAAAAGCGGTCCACAAATGGACTCCGGACAGCGTGGCCGCGCCAGCCAGCGCGATCCACTGCCCGAGGACTTCATCAACGACGACGATTTGCGGGTCTTTGGATTCCCGCAACCGCGCGGTCTGGGTTGAGCACCAAATGCCCGCCGGGGTCAGCCAGATGGCGAGTGCGACGAAATGCCAGGGCTGCATTCCCAACCAGGATGCGCCGGCCCAGGCAAGCAGGACCGCGGCCAGACTACCCGCGGTACCCGGCCCCCAGGGCCAGTAGCCCGTACCGAACCAGGTCGCGACGGCCAGCGCGATTCTACTCTTCATCATCGTGGTCCGATTCCGGGTTCACAGGCGATGATGACGGCACGCGGTACTCCTCGTCAGCCCAGCGGCCGAGATCGATCAGCCGGCAGCGGTCCGAGCAGAATGGAAACTGGGGGGCGCCCAGTTCAACGGGCTTTTTGCAGATCGGACAGGGAACCGAGGTCATTGGTGCTGGCGGGCGTGCCCCGCGGAACTTTGAATGATCGGGAACGGGTTGAGCGGCAGACTGGGAGCGAAATGCGCAGGTGGTTCGTCGATCAGGTCGCCGATCAGGTCGTAGTCGTGGGTGCGCGTGACGCGCATCCGCCGGATCTGCCCTGGGTGCGGCGCGGGATCGCCCGCGTCCTCGAGATAACAGACTCCGTCAATGTCCGGCGCCTGGGTAGCCATCCGGGCCTGCCAGACGAGATCACTCTCAGGAGATGGCCCCTCGATCAGGACGTCCACTTCCTGTCCGACCCACCGGCGGTTCATCCGGCGCGAAATCTTCCGCTGCAGCGCCAGCAGACGGCGCTTGCGGTTGTAGATTGTTCGCCGGTCCACTTTGCCGTCCAGATGGTAACTGGCGCTGGTTTCCTCGTCCGAGTAAGAAAATACGCCCAGTCTGTCGAATTGGGCGGCCTCGACGAAGGCGCACAACTCTTCAAAGTCCTTCTCGGTCTCGCCGGGAAAGCCGACGATCATCGAGGTGCGGATGGCGACGCCCGGGATCGCTTTGCGGATCTTTTCCAGGAGCTTCAGGAAGATGTCACCGCTGGCTCCGCGCTTCATCCGCTTCAGCACCGGCGCCGAGGCGTGTTGCAGCGGCATGTCAATGTACTTGACCAGCGATTCGCCCGCTGCGATTACGTCGAGCAGGCGGCGCGTGATCCGGTTCGGATAACAGTACAGGAAACGAACCCACTTCGGATGTGGGGTTTCAATCCCGTCGAGCCTCTCCAGCAACGCAGCCAGGCCGTCTTTCACGCCGAGATCGTCGCCGTAGGCGGTTGTGTCCTGGCCGATGAGGTTCACCTCGCGGACGCCCTGGGCGAAGAGGTTTTCGGCCTCGTGAATCACCGATTCGAACCGGCGGCTGCGAAAACTGCCGCGGAACTGAGGGATCACACAGAAGGTGCAGGGATGGTCGCAGCCTTCATTGATCTTCATGTAGGCGTAATGACGCGGGGTCGCCAGGATGCGGGGTGTGAGGTCGTGGTAAAGGTATGGCTCCGCGGCGGCGGGTTCGTCGGCGGCGCCCTCGCAGAGATCGATGATCGAATCGAGTTCGTTCGTGCCCAGAACGGCGTCCACTTCGGGGATCTGCACGCGGATGTCGCCACGGTAACGTTCCACGAGGCAGCCGGCGACGATCAGGCGGCGGGCGCGGCCGGTCTTCTTGAACTCCGCCATCTCGAGGATCGTCTCGACGGACTCGTGCTTGGCGGGGTCAATGAAGCTGCAGGTGTTCACGACGATGGCGTCGGCGTCCTCGGGCGAGGAGGTTAACTCGTGCCCGCGGGCGGTCAACTGGCCCATCATCACTTCGGTGTCCACCAGGTTCTTGGGGCACCCAAGACTGACAAATCCAACTTTCAATCGTTTGTCCAGAGGAGTAGAGTGGGGCGAAACCTTCAGGATATCATGCCGGATTGCTACACTGAGCCGGTATGGAGCCGAATGCCGGGGACGGGCAACGCGCCGGACTCTGTGCCGCATGCGCGCACGTGATGGTCATTGTCAGCGATCGCGGCAGCCGGTTCTATCAGTGCCGGCGCGGGCTGGCTGACCCAACCTTCCGCAAGTACCCGGTGCTGCCCGTCTGGCAGTGCCGCGGCTATGAAGAAACGGGCACGATCAGCCGATCAGAGGAATCATGATCAAAGTCTGGAACCGGACCCGGGACGCGATGCTCGGCGACCGCATCGGCCACGCGGGCGACAGCACCACGCGCCGGGAGGGCCTGCTCAAGCGCACCGGCCTCAATCCCGGCGAAGGGCTCTATATTGTCCCCTGTGAAGCCGTGCACTGCTTTTTCATGAAGTTCACGATCGACGTCCTCTTTCTGGACAAGAAGAAGCGGGTCGTGAAGGCGGTTCCGTCACTGAAGCCGTGGCGCATCTCTGCGTGCTTCCGGGCGCACTCGGTTCTCGAACTTCCGGAAGGGACGATCCAGGCCAGCGGCACGGTGAAGGGCGATGAACTCGAGTTCACCCGGGAGGCTTGAACGCGAGGGTCTCCCGGCCATCTTGGCATGAAGAGCCTTGCCCGGGGCCGGTCCTGGGGTTGGCCGGTCCGTTCCAGAGATTGCGGCACCTCATCGCGGGTGATATCTTCAGGCTCGGAGCCGCTCCATGAAATTGATTCCCGTCTTTTTCCTCGCAGTCTTTTCTCTGGCTGCTCAAAGCCTGAAATCGATCCCGGTGGAAAGCCTCCGCGACAAGATCGCGGGCGGTTGGGCAGGCCAGATGATCGGTGTGTCCTACGGCGCCCCAACCGAATTCCGCTACAAGGAACGAATCATTCCCGACGCGGAATTGCCCGTCTGGAAGCCGGAGATGGTGGCCGGCGCGATCGATCAGGACGACCTCTACGTCGACATGACCTTCGCCCAGGTGCTCGATGAGAAAGGCCTCGATGCCACAACCGAAGACTTCGGCGCCATGTTCCGCGAAGCGAAATACCGCCTCTGGCACGCCAATCTCGCTGCAAGGCGCAATCTCCGCCGCGGCGTTCCCGCCGCGCTCAGCGGCACCCCCAAATACAACATCCACGCCAACGACATCGACTTCCAGATCGAGTCCGACTTCATCGGCCTGATGGCGCCCGGATTGCCCCTGGCCGCCACCGACCTCGCCTGGCGCGCCGGCCGCGTCATGAATTACGGCGACGGGATCTACGGCGGCATCTTCGTCTCCTGCATGTACAGCGCCGCTTTCTTAGAAACGGATCCGAAGAAAATCGTCGAAGCCGGCCTTGCCTGCCTGCCGCGAAAGAGCCCGTACGCGCGGCTGATCGCCGACGTCCTGCGATGGCATCGCGCACATCCCCAGGACTGGCGCAAGTCCTGGCAACTCATCGAGAACAAGTGGAACCGCGACGACCCTTGTCCGGAAGGAGCCCTGCTCGATTTCAACATCGATGCCAAGATCAACGGCGCCTATATCGCTCTGGGCCTACTCTACGGCGGCGGCGACTTCGGCAAGACCATCATCATCTCGACCCAGGCGGGGCAGGACTCCGACTGCAATCCATCGAACGCCGCCGGAATCCTGGGCGTCGCCCAGGGCTACCGGGCCATTCCGGATGAATGGAAGTCCGGCATCCCCGCCGTCGCCGGGAAGACATTCAGCTACACTAACTTCACTTTCGAGACCATCACCGAGAGCACCGTCCGCCGGGCCATCGCACTTGCCGAAAAAACCGGCGGCCGGCGCGACGGCGACATTCTCCGCGTCCGGACTCAAGCCCCGCGCCCCGCCAGACTCGAGGTTTGGGACGACTTCGGTACGCCCGTCGAGCGCATTTCGGTCACGGACGACCGTTTCCGGCGCACTGGCGACTGGCAACCCGGCCGAGCCGACGCCCTGGTCTCCGCCGAGAAAGGCGCCAGTGCCGAGATCGAGTTTGAGGGCACCGGCTTCATCCTCGTCGGCCAGTTCCTCCCCGATGGAGGCCTCGCCGACATCACCGTGGACGGCCAACCCGCCGCGACCGTGGACGTGTACCCGGACGAGGACAGCCTGAAGAACCGCGAGTCGCTCTACCATGCCTTCAAGCTGAAGCGCGGCAAACACACGGTTCGCCTCACTGTGCGCGGCGAGCCGTACAAGGACTCCCGCGGACCCAAAATCAGC
Source organism: Bryobacterales bacterium (assembly GCA_003487005.1). Taxonomy (GTDB): domain Bacteria; phylum Acidobacteriota; class Terriglobia; order Bryobacterales; family Bryobacteraceae; genus PNKE01. The sequence goes on along the minus strand of DNFG01000252.1, from coordinate 8,425 downwards.
CTCCAGGGTCTGGTGGTGTTCCACTAGTTCAGAGGCAGTTGCAGGGTAGCCACGCAGCCCCGCCCGTCATCGCGATTGGCGAGAGTCAGCGTGCCCCCGTGCGCCTCGGCGATCTGCCGGCAAAGCACCAGTCCGATCCCCGATCCGCCCGGCTTGGTCGTGAAGAAGGGGACGAAGAGATTCGCCGTGCTCGCGAGTCCCAGGCCTTCATCGAGAACCCGAACCGTCGCCGCCGCGGGCTCCAGTCTCCATTCCAGCGCCACGCCGCCGTGCGTTTCGATCGCCGCATCCGCTGCGTTGCGGACGAGGTTGATGAGCAGTTGTTCCAACTGGTCCCCGTCGGCCCGCAGAACGATTTCCGGGCCGCCGCGCACCTCGACCTTCACTCTCGTTTCCAGGCCAGCGACGCGTCCGGCCAGGGGCCCCAGAGGGACAGGCGCCAGGCGCGGGCGCGGCATCTTCGCGAGCCGTGAATACGCGCCGATGAACCGGCTCAGAGACTCCGCGCGAGACCCAATCACCGTTAGTCCGTCGCGCATGTCCTGCTCCCAGTCCTCCGCCCGGGGCTGCCGCCCCAGCAACTGGGTCAGGCTCCCCGCAATCGACATCACCGGCGTGAGCGAGTTGTTGAGCTCGTGTCCCAGCACGCGGACAAGCCTCTGCCAGGCCTGCAGTTCCTCCTCGCGGAGCGCGCGTGTCAGATCCGTCACCACAAGCAATGTCAGGGGCAGCCCGCTCTCGCGAAAGCTTGAACGCCGGACGCCCCAACGACCCGCACCGCCCGGAAACGTTCGGGACAGCGTCTGGGCGGAAGCGCCCTGCAGATACTCGTCCAGGCCGAGCTCACAGGCTGAGCGATCGAGCAGGCGCCCCGCGTCCTGCGCCAGCAACCGTTCACCCGCGCGGTTCACCAGCTTCAAATGGTGGCCGGCATCAAAGGTGAAGACCGCCACGTCGATCTCCTCCATCACCTTTCGCAGCAGCGCTGTTGCCTCCACCGCGCCAAGGCGCTGCGCCCGCAGAGTCGCGCCCATCGCGTTCACCTGGGTCATCACTTCGCCCAAAGCATCGTTGTCGCCCGCGCCCCGGCCGCGAATCGAGTAATCCCCCTCCCGCATTGCCTCCAGCAGATTCGCCAGAGTCCGCAGCGGCGCGGTCACCCTCTCCCGCGCCGACCACGCGAACGCCCACCAGGGCAGCACGACAAAAATCGTGACCGTCCAGCGCAGTTTGTCCGGGTAATCCCCCAACCACACAAACCCCAGCGCAAACAGAACACCGCACAGTCCCGACGCGAGCGAACCCAGCAGCACGAGGTTTTCGTGCGCATCCCACCAGCGCGGCCGTCTCATAATCCGTAGCGCTGCAACCGGCGGTACAGCGCACTCCGGCTCAGCCCCAGCGCGTGCGCGGCCTGGCTGACATTGCCCTGATGCCGCGCCAGCGCCTTCTTGATCAGGAACGCCTCCACTTCCTCCAGGCTCATGTCGTCGAGACGGGAGGGGGCATCCGCCGCCGCCCGCAACGCCAGGTCGCCCGCCCGGATCAGCGTCTCCCTGGCCATCAGGACAGCCCGCTCAATGACGTGGTTCAATTCCCGGACATTCCCCGTCCACGGGTGCTCCCGTAGTGCCCGAAGCGCTGCGGGATCGAAACCCGTGATCGGCTTCCGGTAACGCCGCGCCATCTGTGCCAGAATGTGCGTGGCCAGCAGCGGGATATCCTCGCGCCTCTCGCGCAAAGGAGGCAGATGGATCTCCACCGTGTTCAGGCGGTAGAGCAGATCCTGGCGGAACCGCCCCTCGGCGGCATCCAAATGCAGGTTTGCATTCGTCGCCGAGATCACCCGCACATTCACGCGCCGGGTCTTCGATGACCCCACCCGCTCCATCTCGCCCGTCTCCAGAACCCGCAACAGCTTCGCCTGCAGGTTAAACGGCAGATTCGCAATCTCGTCGAGAAAGATCGTCGCGTTGTCGGCCAACTCAAACCGTCCCACGCGATCCGCCTTCGCATCCGTGAACGCCCCCTTGACGTGCCCGAACAACTCGCTCTCGAACACCCCTTCCGCCAGTCCGCCCATGTTCACCGTCACCATCGGCTGCCCGGCCCGTTCGCTGATGGCGTGCAGAGTCCGCGCCACCACTTCCTTGCCGGTCCCCGGCTCGCCCGTGATCAGCACATTCGCGTCCGATGGCCCCACCCGGGCAATCATCTCCAGCACGGGCGCCATTGCCGGCGCCTCCGCAATCATCACCGGGCGCCCCTCGGCCTGCAACAGCCGGTTCTCCGCCTCGAGTCGCGCGCCTCGCCGCAGCGCCGCCGCCAGTTCCATCTGCGTCTTCAAAACAGCCAGAAGACGCGCGTTCTCCCACGGCTTCTGGATAAAATCTCGTGCGCCCCGGCGCATTGCCTCCACCGCCACGTCCACACTCCCCCATGCCGTCATGACCACGGCTGGCAATAACGGATCCGCCGCCTGCACCCGCGACAGCAGATCGAAGCCCTCCTCGCCCGATGTTGTGTCGCGGGTGTAGTTCAGATCCATCAACAGGACATCGTATTCGCGCTGCTCCAGCGCCGCCAGCACCGCCCGCGGCGATGTCACGCACTCCACCGCGTAACCCTCCGGCTTCAGCAGGAGACGCAGCGCGGCGAGTACGTCCTCCTGGTCGTCGGCAATCAGCAGGCGGGCCTGTACCACGTCCCTCTACTCCCCCCGCGGCGCACCCGCAATCCACCCGTCTTCCAGCCGGATCACCCGGTGTGCGTATGCCGCATTCGTCTCCGAATGGGTGACCATCACGATCGTCGTCCCCTCCTCGTTCAGCTTGCGGAACATCTCCATGATCTCCACACCCTGACTCGAATGCAGGTTGCCCGTCGGCTCATCCGCCAGAATCACCTTCGGACTCGCGATCATCGCCCGCGCCACTCCCACCAACTGCTGCTGCCCGCCCGAAAGCTGGTTCGGATATAGATCCTTCTTCCCCACGATCTGGAACCGGTCCAACATGTCGCAGACGATCGATTGCCGCTCACCTCTTGCCATGTCCCGATAGCTGAGCGGCACCTCAAGATTCTCGAACACCGTCAGATCGTCCAGCAAATGATAGCTCTGAAAGACGAAACCGAAATACCGCTTGTACAGATCCATCCGCCGGCGGCGATCCAGCCCGTGAATGGCATGCTCATACAGATGGTATTCCCCTGACCACGCCGTATCGTGCATCCCAAGAATGTGCAGCAGAGTGCTCTTCCCCGCCCCGGAGGGCCCCATCACCGCCAGAAACTCACCCTCGTGGATGTCCAGATCGATCTGGCGGAGCACATAGAACCGGCTCGCCCCCTGCGGGTAATGCTTCTCAATATTGCGTAACCGGATCATCAGCTCGCAAACCGCCCCGCTCGTTGTAGCCCCGGCCGGCGCTGCTGCTCCTGCTCGGCCAGGCGCCCTTCAAATTCATGCATTCGCTGCTCCAGCCGCTCCCAGACACGGTCCCGCCTCCGCTCAAATCGCTCCAGCCATTGCTCGATGTGCTCTTCCGCATCCACCGCGGCCGCACTGGCCACCGGGTGGATACCCACATGCGCTTCTCCGCGCGCCCGGCTCGAAGGCAGCCCCAGCCACAGAACCAGCGCGAGCACCAACAACGCCGTCAGATCCGGATTCCGCTTCATCATAACCCCGCTCCCATGCTCTGACCCTCAGCCTGCGCCTCCTCCACGATGCGCCCGTCAAACAGGTGAATGTTCCGGTCGGCCAATAAAGCGTACCGCGGATCGTGCGTCACCATGCAGATCGTCGCCCCGCCCCGGTGCAACTCCTTCAGCAGTTCCATCACCTGTTCGCCGTTGGCCGAATCCAGGTTGCCCGTCGGTTCATCCGCCAGCAGGATCGAAGGACTTCCGACCAGCGCCCTCGCCACCGCCACCCTCTGCTGCTGGCCGCCCGACAACTGCGACGGGTAATGCTTCACGCGATGTCCCATCCCGACGCGCTCCAGGGCCTCATGGACCCGCTTCCGGCGCTCCGCCCCGCCCATCCCGCGATAGGTCAGCGGCAGTTCCACGTTCTCGTAGACCGTCAAATCGCCAATCAGGTTGAAAGCCTGAAAAATGAATCCGATCTCACGGTTCCTGATCCGCGCGCGGTCCCCAAGCTTCAGATTCCCCACCGCCTGCCCGTTCAGTGTGTACGCACCCTCGCTCGGCGAATCCAGTAGCCCCAGAATCGCCAGCAAGGTCGACTTGCCGCAGCCCGAAGGGCCGGCAATCGACACGTATTCGCCCTTGCGGATCTCCAGGTGGATCCCCGACAACGCGTGGGTCTCGACATCCTCGGTGACAAACACCTTCGTGACGCCTTCCAGTTGAATCAATGGCTGTTCGCTCATACTCACTCCTGTCCGCGCTGGCTTTCCGGTCCTAGTTCAAACGAAGCCGGTCCTGGCCATCCCAGGCCGACATGTCCGAGAGCACCACGCGGTCCCCCACGTTGAGCCCTTCCACGATTTCCACCGTCTGCACAGAAACCCGCCCGATCCGCACCTGCACCCGGTGCGCCTCCTTGCCGTCCGGCGTCAGCCGGAACAGGCCCACCAGACTGTTAGCCTGGCCATACACCGGCCTCTGCACGTACATTACGTCCGTCAACCTCTCCAGTTCCACCACCCCGTCCACACTCAGGTCCGGACGCGCCCCCGCGGGCAACGCCCCCTCGAGCCGGACATCGATCGTCACATTGCCGCTCACCGCCGCCGGATCAATCCGCGAGACCCGTCCCGCAATCACCCCGTTGTGCGTGTCCACCTGCACCGGCTGACCGATCATGACATCCTTTGCCTGCGTCTCCGGAATCCGGATCTCGGCCTTCAACTTCGACGGCTGCGCCACCTTCGCGATCACCGCCCCAGGCGTCACCCGCTGCCCCACCTCCACCTGCATCTGCTGCAATACCCCGCTCGCACCCGCCCGGATCCTCAGCCCCGCCACCTGACTCTGTTTCAACTTCAGCGCCGCCCTCAGCTTCTCGATCTGGACCTGCTGCACCGCCAGTTGTGCCTCCGTCGACGACGCACTGATCTCCAGCCGCTTCGTGTCAATCGCCAGCCGCTTCGCCAGTTCCTCTGAAGTCGCCCGCGCCAGCCTGACATTCAGATCCGGGGCTAGCCCTTCTTTCGCCAGCGCCTCTTCCCGGTCCGACTTCAGCTTCGCCTGGACATACTCGCTCTCCGCCCGCGCCAGAGTCGCCTTCAAATCCAGTTGGGCGGTCTCCAGCTTCACCCGCAGGTCGCGCAGGTTGGCTTCCGCCGCGCGGACCTGCCACCGCAGGTCCTCCGCTTCCAACTCCAGTTCAGGGTTGCTCAACTCCACCAGAATTGTGTCCGGGCTCACATTGGCTCCTGGACGGAGGCGCACCCGGTCGACCCGCCCATCGTGAACAGCCGGGATCCATAACACTTCCTCGGGCGTCAACGTCCCCAGTCCCCGAACCTGCCGGACCATCGGCCCACGCTGCACCTCTCCTGTCCACAATGTGCCCTTTTCCACGCTCGGCGCCGCCGGCTTCAGGCGCGACAATCCCCAGGTCACCAGCGGGATCGCCACGGCCAGGATGAGGATTGCGGCCAACCGGCGAATCAGTTTGCGGCGTTTTGCGCCTGTGCGGGGAACGTCCATGGTCTTCTCGACATATTCAATCGCATTTGCGAGGCCAATGCCGGGAATAGCGCGGGAGTTTGTATTTTCAAATACTTACAGAGCGACCCGGGATGCAGCCGCCGGCAACCAGGTGTCCGTTTCCGGGACGCAGGTGATCGAATTCAGCAGTTCGCCACCGAATCCAGCCGCTGCTGCAGCACCCGGGGGTGCCTCAGCAGCTTCTCCGTGCCCTCTGCCGGCACGGGTGTTCCAAACAGATACCCCTGCATCCGGTCGCAACGCGCCGCTTGCAGCAGTTCCAGTTCGCCTGGAGTCTCCACACCCTCCGCCACAACCTTCAACCCCCGGTGATGCGCCAGGACGGTAATTGTGTGGATCAGCGGCAGTGAGCCCGCCGGCTTCGTGATCTGGCAGGTGAACGCCCGGTCCACCTTCACCGCGTCCAGAGGCAACTCCTGCAGGTAGGTCAGTGGCGAATACCCCACGCCAAAGTCATCCACCGCAATCGAAATCCCCAGACGCCGCAGAGCCCGCATCCGCGAAGCCGACTCCTGCAGATCCCGCAGAAGCGTCCCTTCCGTGATCTCCAGTTCGAGACACTCCCCCGAGACGCCCGTCTCGCTCAAAATTCGCTCGACTCTCTGCACATAGTCCGGTGTCGAGAACTGCAGCGGGCTGACATTCACCGCAACCCGGGGCGGCTCCAGACCCGCTTCCCGCCAACGGGTGATGTGTTCACAGGCATCCCGCATCACCCAGTCCCCGATCTCCACAATCGCCCCAATCTCTTCGGCCAGCTTGATGAACACGTCAGGCGCCACGCTGCCGAATTCCGGATGCTGCCATGTCAGAAGCGCCTCCAAACCGTCCAGGTGGCAGTGTCGATCGACTTGTGCCTGGAATCGCAACCGGAACTCCCCGTGCGACACCGCCTGCCGGAGCGCCGTCTCCAGTTGGTATCGCCGTTCCGGCGCCAGCGACTCTTCCCATCGAAACGTCTCCAGCGTGTTCCCGCCCCGTCGCTTCGCGCGGCGCATCGCCGCCGACGTCTGCCGGATCAGCGCCCGGGCATCGCCTGCACCCGCCTCCGTTACCGCCAGACCTGCACTCGCCATCAGAAACATCTCCCGGCCCGCCACGCGCAGCGGGCGCCTCAGCCGGCTCATCAGAGCCTCACCCGCCTCCAGCCCCGCGGTGACCGACGGGCACCCCTGCCACAGCACCCCAAATTCGTCTCCACCCACCCGTGCGAGTACGCCTCCCGGCAGCGGCGCTTCCCGCTCCAGCCAATCCGTCACGCCGATGCTCCACTCCACCAGCGCCGCATCCCCCGCGGCATACCCCAAGAGCTCATTCAAATGATGAAACCGGTCCAACCCGGCCACCGCCAGCACTACCAGCCGTCCCCCCGGACGGCTCTTCAGACAGCGCGCAACCAGCGCTTCCAGTTCAGCCCCTCTTCTGAGCCCGGTCAGCTCGTCCCGGACTGGCGCCTGCTTAGCCTGCATGGGTCTATTCTCTCCGATCCGGCACCGAATTCCCACGAAAATGTTGCGCCAAATACACCCAAAATGGGCTAGGGGTTCCGCTCAGCGTGGTCCTGGAACTGGCAGTACTGGATTGCGCCGGTGCCAGTCCGTCCGGTTCTGGAACTCAACGCCCACCGCCAATAACGCGTTCTCAGAAAACGGCCGTCCCACCAGAGTCAATGCCACCGGCATCCCCCCGGCAAACCCGCACGGCAACACCAGCGCCGGCAGACCCGCGAGGTTGCCCGCTGCAATGATCGCCCGCAATCCCCCGCCCGCTCGCGCCGGCCGCCGCCCCGATGCACGGTCCAGAGGCTCCGCCACCGGAGGCGCCGTCGACATCCGCGCCGGCGCTACCAGCACATCCACCTCCTGAAACAGCTTCGCAAACTCCACCTGCACCTGCCGCCGGATCCGCATCGCCTCCAGGTATTGCCAGGCCGGCACTTCCAGCCCCGCCCGGAGTCCCGCGATCTGCCGTTCGTCCGCCAGTTGATCCACTCCCCCACTCTCGATCAACTGCCGGAATGCCGCCGATCCTTCCGTGCTGATAATCGTCGAAATCGCTGCTCCGAAGGGCAAATCGGGCAACTCGACCGGCTTCATCTCCGCCAGAATTCCCCTGACGACCGCCACCGCCTCCCTCAACGCCGGCCGCAACGCCTCGTCCGCCGACTCCTCGATGTCCGCCTCCGCGTACCCCGCCCGGTACTCTCCAGCCGGCCGTGTGTACTGCGGAACATACCGGAATCCCTTGCCAGCCGATCCCGGATCCAGCAGATCACCGCCCGCAATCGCCTGCAAAATGTGCCCGCAATCCTCCGCCGTCCGCGCAAACGGCCCGATCTTGTCCAAAGTCCAGCTCAACGCCATCGCCCCGGCCCGGCTCACCAGCCCGTACGTCGGCCTGAGCGCCGTCACTCCGCAAAACGCCGCCGGCGTCACGATCGATCCGGATGTCTCCGACCCCAGCGAAAACGGGACCAACCCCGCCGCCACTGCCGCCGCCGATCCGCTCGACGATCCGCCCGCCCACTTCGTCCGGTCCCACGGATTCAGACCCGGGCCCGTCAGAGACGCCGCAGCCGACCGGTACCCGCCCCCACCCGCCAATTCCACCATCGCCAGCTTGCCGCAAAGACCCGCTCCGGATCCCGACAGCTTCCGCAGCACCGTCGCCGTCCGCCCCAGCACCTGCCCCGCGTACGGCTTCGCCCCCCAGGTCGTCGGAT
>DNFG01000173.1 GCA_003487005.1 Bryobacterales bacterium | reverse complement strand
CAGACAGGCGCTCTACGCGCTCGCCCGCCCGCGCCCCCCCCCCCCCCCGCCCCCCCTCCCCCCCCCCCCCCCCACAACCCCCCCCCCCGCCGTTCATTGGGCCGAGCCCCCGCCCGAATTCCTTCATGTCCCCGGGGCCCCCCTCGATATCGCCCGCCTCTCCCACGGCTCCTTCGACCCCGCTCTCGGCGAGGCCGTCGACCGCTGGGGCTTCGGTCCCCCCGGCCAGCGCGGCCAACCCCCGCCCGCATCGCCCGCGCCTCCCCACAACTGGCGTCACATCCGCCTCGACCACGCCAGGGGTCTCGTCCTCCAGCCCGGCTCTTTGCAACTTGATTTCTCTTCCATCGCCAAGGGATTCGCCGTCGATCACGCCGCCCGCGCTCTCGAAGCCATCGGCGCCTCCAGCTATCTGCTCGAAATCGGCGGAGAACTTCGCGGCCGCGGCGTCAAGCCCGGTGGACACCCCTGGTGGGTCGCCATTGAACCGCCTCCAGGCTGCCCCCTCCGTGCCAAAATCGCTCTCTGCGGCACCGCCATCGCCACTTCTGGCGGCTATCGCAAACACTTCGACCACGCCGGAACCCGCTACGCCCACACCCTGAATCCGCGCTCCCGCGCTCCCCTTGTCGATCCCCCCGAATCCGTCAGTGTCGTCCACCAAAACTGCATGCTCGCCGATGCCTGGTCCACCGCCCTTATGGTCGCCGGCGTCGATCAGGGTCTCGCTCTCTGCGGTCAGTTCCAACTCGCCGCGCTCTTCGTCACCCGCGACGCCAACGGCTGGCGAGCCGTGGCCAGCCCCGAATTCAGCGCCATGCTGAGCTGACAACCTCCCCGGATCCACTCCCACCCGCCACTCAACGGCTGCAAGTCCTTTGCAAAACCTGCTAATTGGCGCGGCCGTCCCTCTCAACAGAGTAATAATCACAAATAACTTGACATTCTGGTAAGACGCTCCTATAGTCATAAATGCAAGTGGATTGCAAATACAAATGAGCGAAACGCCGGGCCGCCAGGCCGTACCGCAATACATAGCTGCATAGACACGTGCTGCGGAAGGTCAGGATGGTCTCCGGCAAGTTCTCGGCCTCGCGACACCATCTGGAATTCATTTGCAAATAGCGACTATAGTCTGCGCCCCGCCTTCTCTGGGGCGCCTGGGAGGAAGTCTCGTGAGATCTTTTTATCAACTCGTTCTAACCTTGGCCTTGTCCGTTCTGACCCTGCCCGCCGCCGCCCAAACCGGCCCTGGTGACATCACCGGCCTCGTGCTGGACCCCACCCCCTCGGGCGTCCCCGGCGCTGTCGTCATCGCCGAGTGCGCCGGCAAACGCACCGAGGTTATCACCAACGGCGAAGGCCGCTACAGCCTTCGGGTCGTATCCGGCCCCTGCCGTCTCCGCGTCCGCAAGGAAGGTTTCGCCCCCATCGCCTTCGAAGTCAACGTCCCCGCCGACGAACCACTCCAGCAGGACTTCCAGCTCGACCTCGCCGGCGTCGCCGACGCCATCACGGTCACCGCCGGCGGCTTCGAACAAATCGTCCGCGATGCCCCCGCCAGCGTCACCGTGATCCAGCAGGAGCAACTTCGCGAACGCAGGGTCTCCGATCTCGCCCAGGCCCTCATCGACGTCGAAGGCGTCGATGTCGGCCAGAACGTCGGCAAAACCGGCGGTCTCACCATCAGCGTCCGCGGCATGCCCAGCGACTACACCCTCATGCTCATTGACGGCCGCCGCCAGAACTCCCCCGGCAGCGTCACCCCGAACGGCTTCGGCGAAACCGCCACCAGCTTCATGCCTCCCGTCGCCGCCATCGAACGCATCGAAGTCGTCCGCGGCCCCATGTCCACCCTCTACGGCTCCGATGCCATGGGCGGCGTCGTCAACGTCATCACCCGCAAAGTCAGCGAACGCTGGACCGGCTCCGCCACCGTCAACGGCACCCTCCAATCCAATTCCGACTACGGCAACACCGCGCAGGGCGACCTCTACCTCGCCGGCCCCATCATCGCTGACCGCCTTGGCCTCGCCCTTCGCGGCAGCGCCCTCCATCGCCAGGCCGCCGCCCTCAAGTACGAAAACCTCGCCGGTACCCAGGTCCCCATCACCAGCTTCGGTCTCAGCCCCACTCGCGCTGATACCCAGAACGCCGGCGCCCGTCTCTCCTACTCCCTCAACCAAAACCATGACCTGTTCTTCGATATCGACGGTATGTCCCAGGCTTACGACAACAGCAATCGCCAGTTGGGCACCGTCGGCCTCCAGGGCGGCTACGCCGAGGAGATGAAGTTCCGCCGCCAGCAGTTCTCCTTGACCCACGCCGGCCGCATCGGCACAAGTCTTCTCGACACCAGCTTCACCCGCAACACCACCGATACCCTCGGCCGCACCATCCCCCCCGGCACTCCCGGTCGCACTCCTGGCGATCCCCGCGCGCTCGAAGCCACCAACACCCTCCTCGACTCCAAACTCGTCAGCCACATCCGCGGCACTCACATGCTCTCCGTCGGTGGTCAGTGGTGGGACGCCCACATGGTCGATGGCGTCGCCCCGGAGGCCTTCAACTTCAGTCAGAGCGCCGTGTTCATCGAAGACGAATGGCGCCTCCTCCCCAAACTCGCTCTCACCGGCGGCATCCGCTACGACCACCACACCACCTTCGGCGGCAATCCCAGCCCTCGTGCCTACCTCGTCTACAACGCCCTCCCCGGCCTCACTCTCAAAGGCGGCGTCAGCCGCGGCTTCAAGACTCCGCAACTCAATCAGCTCGCCACCGGCATCGTCGGCTTCGGCGGACAGGGCACCATCCCGCTCATCGGCAGCCCCGGCCTGACCCCCGAAACCAGCACCAGCACTGAAGCCGGAGCCGCCTGGACCGTCAAGGGCATCAGCCTCAACGTCATGCTCTTCAATAACCAGTTCAACAACAAGATCGCCCAGGGCCCTGGCCTCGAGAACTGCAGCTTCCGCCTCTCGCCCAACCGCCCCGGCTGTGTCGACTTCGGCAACTGGCCCAACGTCGACCTCTTCGGACAGAGCATCAACGTCGATGAAGCCGTCACCCGCGGCGTCGAATCCGCCCTCCGCATCCGGCTCTTCCGCCGTGTTGACGTCCTCAATAACTACACCTTCACCGAAAGTGAGCAGCGTAGCGGTGCCCAGACCGGACAACCTCTCGTCAACACCCCCAAACACATGTTCAACTCCACCGTCCGCTACCGGACCTCCCGCCGCCTCAACACCTGGCTCCGCATCGAAGCCCGCAGCAGCCGGACCCGCGGAACCAGCGCCACCGCCCTCGCCGCCACCCAGCAGATCGGCCCCTTCCAGGGCTACGGCATGGCCCATCTCGGCGTCGGCTACGAAGTCAGAAAGAACGTCATGCTCAACGCCACCGTCTACAACCTGCTCAACACCGACTTCCTCGCCTACCGCTCCTATGTCTACAACAACGCGACCATCTACGGCAGCGTATATAACAACCTCCAGGAGCCCCGCCGCTTGTGGCTCTCCCTCACTTACCAGTTCTGATCTGAAGCCTCCAATTGGCACTGGGCGGGCCGGTTCCTGCAGGGGCCGCCCGCCATCTTTTTGCTCCCGTCCCCTTCATGGATCTTTACAATCGCCGCGTACCCGGCTCGCCGTCCGCACGCGTCCGTCAGGGCAGGAGCGCCGCGAACGAGTCCTCAACCAGCCCAATCCAACGCGGCGCCAGGAGTCAGTTGATGAACATGAAGTACGCCCTCCTCTGGGCCCTCGTCTTGCCTGGACTCGCCCACGCGCAAGGCTTTGAGGCCTCGCTGAACGTCGGGGCCTCCGCCATCCAGTCCAAGGATATCGGCAGCGGCTACACCCTCGATAGCGGCTTCAAACTCGCCGGCCGGATGACCATGAACACCCGCGATTACATGGGCTACGAAATCGGTTATGCCTACAATCGCGCGCAACTGGCACAGGCAGGCCAGGGACAGCAGGGCATGGGCGTCCACCAGGGCTTCGCCGAAGTTCTCCTCTACGCCACGCCCCGCGATGCCCGCATCCGCCCCTTCGTCGCGGGCGGCGGCCACTTCGCCAACTTCGTCCCGCCCGGTGCCTCCGCCACCCAGGGCCAGGGCGAAACCCGCTTCGGCATCAACTATGGCGGCGGTGTCAAGGTGAAGATCACCGGGCCCTGGCAGGTCCGTCTCGACTTCCGCCAGTTCAATACCGCCAAGCCCTTCGGCCTCGGCGCAACCGGCAGGATGCGCATGAACGAGATCTCCGCCGGCGTCAGCTACACCATGTGACGTCCATGCATCGAAGACACTTCCTCTCGCTCTGTGCATCGGCCCCGCTGTCCGCCGCGCGGCGCGGTCCCACAGCGTTTCCTGCCTGGACCGATGACGACATCGACCGCATCCTGGCGGACTCCCCCTGGGCCGCCTGGCTCACCGTCCCCATCGAGAAACCGCCCACGCGCACCGAAGTCTACCTCGTCGTCCGCTGGAAGAGCGCCCTCCCCGTCCGACAGGCCCTCGCCCTCGCCGAGTTCGGCCATAAGCAACTCGACGACTCTCGGGCCGTCGAACTCCTGAACCGCAAACCAGCGAATCTTGAACTCCAAATCGCGGGCTTCCCGGCGCTCCTCTTCACCGGTCGTGCCCCCGACCTCGAATCCCAATTGCGCCGGACGGCCCGCGTCTCCGTCCCCGGCCAGCCACCGGCGCCCCCGGAGTCCGTCGCCGTGCCACCCCACGGCAACCACCTCATGGCCGAGCTCACCTTCCCCCGCTTCGCCAGCCTGACCCCCGCCGACCAATCCATCCGCCTCTCCGCCACCGTCGACGGAGCCCGCATCGAACGCGAGTTCAAACTGAAAGAAATGCTCTACCAGGGCCGCCTGGAGGTGTAGCGGCCCTGCCTCCCCAATCGAAACCTGATATCGTCTCCTCCAGGTATGACCCGCCGCCACCTCCTCGCCGCCCCCGTCTTCACCCTCGCCGCCGCCACCCCGAAACCAACGCGCCTCCGCCTCGCCCTCAACGCCTATTCCTTCAATCAGCCCCTGCGCGCCGGCAAAATCACCCTTTTCGATGTCGTTGACTTCTGCGATGACCACCAGATCGAGGGCCTCGACGCCACCGGCTACTACTTCCCCGGCTACCCCGATACCCCGCCTCCCCAGTTCATCCGCGACCTCAAGCGCCACGCCCTCCTCCGCGGCGTTACCATCTATGGGACCGGCATCCGCAACGACTTCGCCACCGCCGACACCGCCCGGCGCAACGCCGATCTCATCCTCACCCAGCGCTGGACCGAGACGGCCGCCCACCTCGGCGCCTCCATCCTCCGCGTCTTTGGCGGACGCCCCCTCCCCGCCCACGAAACCTTCGACGACGCCTTCCCTCGGATGGTCGAAATGCTTCGCGAGGCCGCCGGTTATGGCCGCCAGCATGGCGTCCTCATGGGCCTCCAGAACCACAACGAAGCCATCAAGACCGCCGCCGAGACCATCCGCCTCCTCGAAGCCGTCAACTCCCCCTGGCTCGGCGTCGTCCTCGACATCGGCTCCCTTCGCCAGCACGATCCCTACGCCGAAATCGAAGCCTTGATTCCCCACGCCATCTCCTGGCAGGTCAAGGAATCCGTCTGGATCGACGGCCGCGAAACCCCCGTCGACCTCCCCCGCCTCGCCCAGGTCATCCGCCGCGTCGGCTACCGGGGCTGGTTCCCCATCGAAACCCTCGGCCCCGGCGACCCCTTCCTCAAACTCCCCCCCTTCATCGAAAAAGTC
>DNFG01000017.1 GCA_003487005.1 Bryobacterales bacterium | reverse complement strand
ATTCCCTCATCCGGCAGACTCCGATCTTCCTGCTCCCAACTGCTCTAGCGCCGCTCGCGCCACCTCCCGCGCACGCACCCCTGCTCCTCGGGCCGCGCTCTCGATGACCGGCGCGAGCCCGCGAAACCCGGATTCCGCCGCCGCGGCCATCGCACAGACCGCCAGCCACGGGTCCCCCTCCCGGATCATCACGCCCAACGCCTCCTGTGCGCCCCGCAATTCCAGCCCGAAAAGCTCGAGCCCCACCTGCTCGGGAGGCCGGTCTTCATCCAGTAGCGGCAGAATATACCTCTTCAAATCGTGATCAAGGATGTTGTCGAGGAACTCCGCCGCGTTTGCCATCTCCGCGGGCGTGCCTCGCTCGACGGCTCTCCAGACCGCTTCCATGTCCTGCGGCGGATATCGCAACCCCAGGAGACTGAACACTCCGCGAATCACCCGAAGCAGCCTCGTCTCCAGCGTTCGGATCAGAAGCCGCGTGGCCGGACCCCTCTCACCCCCTCGCAGGTACCCGAGTGAGACCCGGATCTCCAGATACATTCGAGCCCCCCGTGACACCTGCCGCCGAACCGGTTCGTGAGCATAATCGAGCCCAGGCGCCCCCCCCCTCTGTTTCTCGAGCGCGCGAAGTATTGCCGCCAGCACTTCCAGATCCGGTTCATCAAGCCGCGCCAACAGCGCATCAACGGCCTCCTGGGTCGCGATCGACCCCAACAACCGCGCTGCCCGGCGACGTCTCGCCAGATGTGCGCCCCGCTCGTCCAGACAGGCCGCCAACGCCGGAACAGCCCGCGAACCTAACGACCGCAGCGACTCTGCCGCCGCTCGCCGGACCATGGCCTGCCCATCCATCGCCAGTTCCGGAAGCGCCGCCACCGCTGCATCCGGATGAGCCCGGTATGCCAGCGCGGCCAACCTTCGCTTCTCAGGCTCCGCCTGTCCCGCCAAGGCGGCCACCCGCTCCAGCGGCATCCGCACCTCCATCTCCGCCGGCACCGCCTCTCCCGCCCGCAGGGCCGCTTCCACCACGCGCGGGTCCGGGTGGTCCAACATCCCTCTTACGGCCGAAGCCCCGTCTCCGCCCATCGAAGCATAATAGACCGCGGCCGGAACGAGTGCTGGTCCAGGAGGTAGGTCCAGTTCCCGCCGCGCCTCCTTCAGAAGCGATCGCCACCCTTGCCGCAGAGCCGCTTCGTAGAGCCACGCCCGCACCGCGGGCGCCGCACTTCCGTCCAGCCGGACTGCCAGCGTCTCCAGGGGATACCCGGGGACTTCCTCCAGCAACCGCAAAGCGTAAATGGCCTGTCGCCCCTCACCCTGCCCGGCCAGTTCCTCCAGGCGCCGCACCAGACCCGCGTCCTGGTAAGGAATTCGCATCGACTCCAGATCCAGCCGCCTCGCCTCCAGCCGTTGCCGTACGGTCGCCACATACTGCCGCCTCGCATAGACCGCCAACACCCCCCACACGCCGCATGCCAGCAGCGTCAAAACGCTCACCGCCACCACCCCCGGCGCTCCCGCCGCCGCCAGGCCCAGTATCAGAAGTGCCCCGACGCCCCGCGCCACGCGGTCCACGAAGATGTCGACAAACGCCTTCGTCCGGTCTCGCAAGTCCGCCGGAAGCGGCATGTAGAGTAGTTCCATGCCCGTCCGGTTGAACGAGTACCTCGTCGATGCTTCGATCAGCCGCGCGGCTCCGGCCGCCCAGATTCCTGGCGCTACCGTCATCGCACCCATCGCCGCGCCAATGCCCACCGGCATCACCAGCAGCGTCCCCCCCACTCCAAAGCGGCTGACCACCAGTGAAGTCAGAAATACCTGCAGCACGAACGTCGCCAGATTCAGATAAAGGCCGTAAAATCCTCCGAGAAAAGCGGTCAGTCCGTCGCCCCGATAGGAGGCCCGCGCCATCGAACTGAACTGGTACTCTACCAGCGTGTCCACGACGTACGTTGCCATCAGAAGCGCAATAATCACCTGCAAATGGCGGTTCTGGCCTACATCCCGCGCCACTCCCCCCACCGTGAACTCCACCGGCCTCTCTTCCGCCGCCCTTACCTCACCCAGCGATACTCCGGGCTGCTGCAGAAGCAGGCGGTAACAGCCATAAGCCAACAGCACAAACAACGCGCTCACCGGCACGAGGTTTGCCGTTCCCACCGCACGCACCACAAGAGCCGTAAAGGAGCCTCCCAGGGCCGCGCCCAGCACCGCCCCAGCCGCCAGCAGACTGTACACGCGCTTTGCCGCCCGAGCGTCGAACACGTGACTCGCCACCAGCCACCCCTGGCTCACCAGCACCAGGCTGAACAGGCTCACCCAGATGTTGAACACATAGTAGAGCCAGGCTTGATCCAGCCGCAATAACTGCCAGATCGCCAGCAGCGACAGAACAATCATCACCGTCGCCGCATTCACCGCCGCCCCTAGCGACCAGCGCACCGCGATCCGTACGTAATGATAGGCGAGAATCCCCCCCGACGCCGCCATCGCGAGGTATAGGAAAGGCAACTGCGAAGCGTCAAATCGCGTCAGAAACAACGCCCGGGATACCGGTTTCAGGATGTAGTACGCCAGCAGAACGAACAGGAGGTACAGGAACATCAGGGCCGTCCGCCCCACTTCCTCCCGCCGGAGCCCCAGACGGCGGATCAGCCATCCCTTGCTGCCCGCGGTGATGTTCATGGTGCCTGCGCGAACCCTGAGTGTACCATCGGCCGCCTCGCTCCTTCGGGTGCCGCGCTAGACTCAGGGGTATGCACCTGCGCGAGTTGCGCGCCTACATCTTCCCTGGAGCCGCTGAACGGGAACCCGGCTTTCACCAACTCATTACCCGCCTGAGTCTGTTTGGCCTCAAGGTCACGGCCGGGGTCACCATCGGTATCTCTTTCTTCGCCACCTTCAGCCGCCTCCTGCTGATGCCCATCGACGGGTTGACCCTCATCGACCGCCTGTCCGCCACCGTCTGGCTCGTCTGCCTCGGACTGCTCGCCTTCGCTGCCACGCGCACCGCGTTCGGGCAGCGCAACGCCCGTCTCCTCTCCATGGTCCTCGCTGTCCTGGTTTCCATCGCCCTGAACCAGGTCACTCTCCGCGTCAGCGCCCTCGAACCCGGTATCGAGTCGTACATTCCCAGCCAGATTACTCTCATTCTGCTCGTCGGCGTTGCCGCGGTCCCCCTTCGCCCCATGCAGACTCTCACTCTCGGCTTCACGCTGGGTGTTGTCTACCTCCTTCAGGCCAACCTCGCCAAACAGTACCTCAGTATCGGCAGCGGCGCCATCCCCGAGCACCTGCTCTTCCTCCAGACCATCTCGTTTATGGCCACAGCCCTCTCCGCTGTCCTCTATCGCCAGCGCTACCTCAACTACCAGGGCTACGTCCGCAGTCTGGAATCCGCTGAACAACTCCGCCGCGCCGAAACCCGCGTCCTGCTCAGCGACCACGCCGCCAGCCTCGGCCGCCTCGCTGCCGCACTCAGCCACGAACTCAATTCCCCCATCGGCGCCCTGAAGAGCGCCGTCGATACCCTCCTGCTCATCAATGCCCGCCTCGCCACCGCCGACGGCGCCGATCATGAGCGCCTCCTCCGCCTTCAGGCGGATCTTCGCCGGTCTCTTCACCAGTCCTCTTCGCGCCTCGCCCAAATCGTCGACCGGATGCAGCGCTTCACCAACCTCGACCGCGCCGATGTCCTCGAAGCCGACATGAATGAACTCCTCCGCGATGCCGCGGCCCTCCTTTCGGCCGAGTCCAAGCACCAGGTCGCGGTTGAACTGGATCTCCACCCCCTCCCCAAGATTCTCAGCCGGCCCACTCAGCTCAGCGCCGTCTTCCACGGTCTGTTGACGAACGCCGCCAACGCACTCAGTGGCGGCCGGGGGCGCATCCGCATCTCCTCCCGCTCCACGGATGAGGCCGTTGAGATCCTCGTGGTGGACGAAGGAAAAGGGATGAAGCGAGAAGACCTCGCTGCCATCTTCGAGCCCCGATTCCATACCGCCGGCGGGCGCATCGCCTCCGGCAACTGGAGTATGTTCAGTTTTCGCCGCATTCTGCGCGAGCACGGCGGGGAGATCGAGGTGGAAAGCCAGGAAGGGCAGGGAACCCGGGTCCGGATCCTCCTGCCCTGTGAAGCCTGTCTCCAGGAATCGTCGGTCTAGTCTGGTGCAGCTACGGCCGCTGCTTCGGCGGAGCCTGTCCAGACTCCCGCGCCAGCCGCACTTTCGCGTTCTCGAGCTTCTGCTCGATCTTCGCCACCGCCTTCGGATCCATCTCGCTCGGTGCCGCTGACTGCCACTCGCGCACCGCGATCTCCCATTGTGCGATCGCGTCCTTCAGGTTGCCCCGGCTCACCAGCACATCCCCCAGGTGGTCGTGTACGGTCGCGTCCCGGCTGCCCCGCTCCAGTGACCGCCGCAGGTAGTCTTCCGCCTCTTCGAGCCGGTTCAGCCGGTAATATACCCACCCCAGGCTGTCCAGAAAGGCCGCATTGTGCGGATCCATGTCCACCGCCTTCTGAATCATCTCCAGGGCCTCGTTCAGCCTCTCGTTCCGGTCCGCCAGCATGTAGCCGAGATAGTTCAACGCCGACGCGCTCTGCGGATTCATCGCCAGCACCCGCCGGAACTCCGCCTCCGCCTTGTCGAACCGCTTCATCTTCTCGAACATCGCCCCGCGCATGAAGTAGATCGCCTCGCGCTCATCATCGTTGCGGGACAACTTCTCCGCCGCGTTCACCGTCCGCTCCATCTCCTTGTAGTTGCGCGCCTTCTCGTAAACGTGCGCCAACGACAGCAGCGTCTCCCGGTCCTGCTCCCCGCCCATCAGCGACTTCAGAGTTGCTTCCGCTTCGCTGAAACGCCCGAGATCGGCGTACAGGTTCGCCCCGATCACCTTCAGCAGGCGATCGTTCGGATATTTCTCCCGCGCATGGCCCAGTTCCTTCTCCGCCTCGGCGAAATCCCTGCCCACGCGCAACGTGTCGATGATCTGCGCGGACGCCCGGTTGGAGGCCTCCGGGTCCAGTTTCACGATCTCCCTGAACGCGGCCACTGCTTCGCCGGTCTGTTCCGCCATCCGGTGCAGAATCCCGAGCCGTTCCAGCAGGATCACCCGGTTGCTGCGTTCGCTGATCGAATTCGTGCTCGCCGGAATCGCATCCACCATCTGCCGCATCAGCGCGATCGCGTCCTGAATCTTCCCCTCCGCTTCCAGGAGCGCCACTTCGTTGTAGCGGATCTCGAGGTTATTCGGGTCCAACTGCCGGGCCTTCGCCGCGTGCTCCCGCGCCTTCGCGAACTGCTTCTTTTCCCGGTAGATCTGAGACAACCTCAAGTTTGCCAGCAGATCGTTCGCATCTTCCGTTACCAACTCTTCCAGCACCACCAGAGCCTTGTCGTACTGCTCCGCCGTGAACAGTGCCTGGGCGTACGCTCTCTTCAGGTCCGTGTTCTCCCGGTTCATCTCCAGCGCCCGCCCGTACGTCTCGGCCGCAAGCCCATACTCCTTCATCTGCTCGTATGTGCCTGCCAGGGTGGTCAGCGTCCGCAAATTCGGATTCTTTTCCGCCACCCGGCGCAGCATCTGACTCGCGCCCGCCGTGTCCCCGAGGTCGCCATACACCATCGCCAGCCCTGTCATGGCATCCTCGTTGTCGCCGTCCAGTTCCAGGGCCTGCTTGAAAGCTTTTTCGGCCGCCGGCGAGTTCTGGTTCGCCTTCTCCAGCCGGCCCAGCATCAGCCAGGCGTCCATGTCCCGGGGCGCCAGTTCCGTCACCCGCGTGTACTGCGCGATGGCCGCGTTCAACATCTCCTGGTTCAGCCGGGTCTGCGATCCCTCGCGCAGGCGGGCGGTGTAGAACTTCGCCAGGATCCGCCTCGCATTCACGTCCTCCGGATTCCGTTTCACCCGTTCCTCGAACTCGCCTACCGCCGTCCGCAACTGCCCGGTCTGCAGGTACAGATCGGCCAGCTCATTCGCCAGATAACCCGAGTCCGGATCGGCGCTCATCGCCAGTTTGTAGTTCTCCACCGCCTTCGTGACATACTCGCCCCGGCCTCCGTAGGAGGCCGCGAGTTCTGTATACAGATGTGCCAGGGCGGCGTGATAATAGGCGTCGGCTTTGCTCGGCGCAGCCGTCGGCGAAGACGCCGTCTGGCTCCACCCGGGAGTCGTTAACGCGGCCACAGCCAACAGGGCCGCGGCAGGCAGAACGCGTAAATCCAGTTTCATAAGGCGATTGGGCCGTTCCCTTGTGTCCCGCCGCCCCTCCAGGGACACTGAGGGCGGCAGTTGATATTTCCTCACTATATCTGATGTTGGGACGGCCCGATGCGCTTCCGGCGGTACACTAAAATCGTGTCTGGCATCCCCGCGCGGCCCCTTGTCGCCGTCCTCGGCCCCACCGCCTCCGGGAAAAGCGCCCTCGCCCTCCTCCTCGCCCGGCAGTTCGACGGCGAAATCATCAACTGCGACTCCCTCCAGATCTATCGTGGCTTCGACATCGGTACGGCCAAGACTCCGCCCGCCGAACGCCTCGATATTCCGCACCACCTGGCCGACATCCTCGATCCACTTGAATCCTGCGACGCGGGCCGGTTCGCCTCACTGGCCCGCCCCATCATTCACGACGTCTCCTCACGAGGACGCCTTCCTGTCCTCGCCGGCGGAACCGGCTTCTACCTCCGCGCCACCCTGGATGGTCTCAGCCCCGGACCACAACGCGACCCCGCCCTCCGCCAGCGCCTGCTGTCCCTCGAAGCACGCCGCCCCGGCCGACTCCACCGCCTCCTCCTCCGGCTCGATCCCCCCACCGCCGCCAGGATCCATCTCAACGATCATCAGAAACTCGTTCGCGCCCTCGAGATCTGTCTCCTCGCGGGACGCCCCGCTTCCAGGCTCTTCTCCGCCGGGGCTGCTCCCCTCAGCGGCTTCGCGCCTCTTAAACTGGTTCTCCTCCCTGAACGTGGAGCGCTTCGCGCACAGATCGCTCTCCGGACGCGCCAAATGTTCGAAACCGGACTCGTCGAGGAGGTCAGTCAGCTCCTTTGTCAGGGCCTGCCCGCGACGGCAAAGCCTTTTGAAGCAATTGGATACAAGGAAGCCCTCGGCGTCGTCGAGGGCCGGCTGTCCGTCGACCAGGCCATCCAACTCACCTTCTTCGCCACCTGCCAGTACGCCAAGCGCCAGATCACCTGGTTTCGGCGCGAGCCCGGCGCCCAGTACCTGAGCGGCTTTGGGGGCGATCTTTCGATTGCTTCCAGCGCAGCCGGGATCGTTTGCTCCTTTCTGCAAAGTTTACACGCGTCACCCTCCTCTTTTTGAGAACCAAATCCGTCCTCGTGCGTATGAATCAGTGTGAGCGCCAGATGCACAGCCGGTCCCGAATCTCGGGTCACACCACGGATAATAGTTTCCAGTCAATATTCCTTGACTAGGACTCTTTTGTTCGAAGCCGCACGTGCATTAATCGTAGAAATGCGCCTATAATGAATTGAGGAGTGTCCACGATGACCAATACCCTGAAGTGCCTCGTCCTGTTCCTGACCCTCGCGCTCGCTGTCGCCAGCGCCTCCACCCACAGCGTCCAGATCTTCCAGCCCTCGATCGTCTCGGGCCAGGAGCTCAAGCCCGGCCAGTACAAACTGACCGTTGATGACAGTAAAGTCATCATCAGCAAGGGCAAGCAGTCGGTGGAAGCTTCCGTAAAGATGGAGACTTCGGACTCGAAGTTCTCCTCCACCTCGGTCCGCTATATCACCGAGGACGGCAAGATGAAGGTCAGCGAGATCCGCCTGGGCGGTACCAACACCAAGCTGGTCTTTAACTAGTTCCTGGCGGCTTCAATCCGCAATCAGTCGAACGGCCGGCGATCCTCTGCTAAACTGTTGCACATGCAGAGGATCGTCGGCCTCTTCGTTTTTCTCGGGTTCACTCCATCATTTCTCCTCGCAGAAACCCTGCTTATACTCCCGTTTTTTAACCTTAGTAATTCTAAAAATATCGATTGGATCGGAGACAGCCTGAGCGAAACCATTCAGGAATCTCTCACCCGTGAAGGACTGTTATTGGTGCCCCGCTCCCACAGGGATCGCGCTCTTGATGAACTCGGCATCCGCCGCCATGCTCGCCTCACCCGCGCCACCATCCTGGAGGTCGCCGTGAACACTGACGCCGTCTTCACCGTCTCAGGCAGTTTCGATTTCACTCCCTCTCCCGAGCCCGCCTCCTCTTCACTGGGCCAGATCCGCGTCCAGGCTGAAGTCCTTGATGCCCGCCGGCTTCACCGGATGCCTCCCGTCGAGGAATCCGGTCCTATCGAGGACCTCTCCCGCCTCCAGACCCGTCTCTCCTGGCGTCTCCTGGCCCTTCTCGAACCCCAGACCACTCGGGAAGAGCAGCGTTTCCTCGATGATCACCCCCCCATTCGACTCGATGCCCTCGAGAACTATGTCCGCGGGCTGCTGTCGTCCACCCTTGATCAGAAGCTTGCCCTGTTCGCCAATGCCGCTCGTCTTGAACCCGCCTACTCCCAACCTTGCTTCCAACTCGGCCGTATCCACTTTGAAAGAAAGGACTACCGCGCCGCCCTCGAATGGCTCAAACGCGTCCTGCCTGCGGATTCCCACCACCGAGAATCCCTATTCCTCCTCGGGCTTACGCGCTATCATCTCGCTGAATACCCCGCCGCCCGCGACGCCTTCGCCCAAATCGCTGCCGATGCCCCCCTCGGCTCTGTCCTGAATAATCTCGGTGTCGTCCAACTCCGGATGGGCGACCCCCAGGCTCCCGCCACGCTCCTCCGTGCCGTCGAGAGCGATGAAGCCGACCCCGATTTCCTCTTCAACCTCGCCTATGCCCACTGGAGGCGTGGCGAACTGCCCGCCGCTGCCGCCCGCTTTCGCGCGGTCCTCGAAAGGACCCCCGAGGACGAAACCGCCGCGCTCCTGCTCGCCCGCTGCGACCAAGCCAGCGGACCACGACCCGGGGAACCGCGCTTCGAAAACCTGGAGCGCCTCAGAAATACTCTCGACGACATCGCCTGGCGACACCTGAAAGCAATACTCGGCCCGGACTCACCTTCAGCAGGGCCACCCAAACCTCGATAGAATAACGTCGAAGTGAAGCTTGCCCCCCTTTTGATCTTGACGTTTTTGCCCGTTTTCCCCCTAGGCGCCCAGGACAAAACCGACTCTGTCCCAAAGCCTGACCCTGCCAGCTCTTCGACATCTGTCGTTCCAGCACCCGCTGCCCGCCGCCGGATGACCGCCGAGGCCAAGCGGAATGAAAACGTCGCCATCTTCTTCATTGACACCAACGCCGTCAAGGAGTCCAACATCCGTATCGGCGCTACCGCGACCGCAGTCACTCTGCCCCGGGTCGAATCCCGCTATTTCGCGGCCGAACACGGTGGCACACCCTCCGATACTCTCCTTCTCCGCCCCGCCGCCCCGGCCGCCGCCTGGCACGGCGATGCCGCTTACTCCCACCAGAACAGCGTCTTCAACGCCCGCACCTTCTTCCAGGTCGGGTCCGTCAAGCCCTCCCGGCGCAATGCTGGCAACCTTCGCCTCTCCGGCCCGCTACCCGCGAACCTCGGCTTCCTCACCGGCACATTCTACAATCGCGACACCCGCGGCATGGTCAATGGCAACGTTCTCGTCCCCCTCCCCGAAGAGCGAATCCCCCGGGCCACCGATCCCGCCCGCCGCGCACTCATCGAGAGGATGATCAGCGCTTTCCCGGCCGAACTGCCCAACCGACCCGATTTCGATCCACGTGCCCTCAATACCAATGCCCCACAGCGCGTCGACGAGATTGGTGGAACCGCCCGGTGGGATCTCCGCCTCAGAGACCGCTCCCGCCTGTTTCTGTCCCATACCCTCGACCGCCAGCGGATTCTCGCCTTTCAGTTCGTCGCCGGTCAGAATCCAAATACTGAGATCCACACGCATCGCTCCCGGCTCACGTGGGACCTTGAACTCGCCCCAAGGACTGTCCTCAGTCTCGGCGCGGCTTTCCACCGCGTCCGTTCCGCTCTCACCGCCGAACCCAACGCCATCGGTCCGCGCATGCGCTTCGGCAACCAGATCCAGGACCTCGGCCCCGATTCGGGTTTTCCGGTCGACCGCGCCACGAACAGCTACCGCTACGGCGCCGCTCTGGCCCACACTGCCGGACGACATTCGCTCACCTTCGGCGCCGATGTCACCCGTTTCCAACTCAACGGAGTCGAAAGCAACAATATCCGCGGTTTCTTTCAGTTCTTCAGCAACTTTGGCCGTACCGCCATCGAAAACATGCTCCTGGGACTGCCAACGTCCTACGAAATTGTCCTCGGCAACCTGAACCGCGGCTTCCGCAACTGGAGCATCAACGGGTACGCCGCCGATCAGTGGCGCGTCAATAACCGGCTCCAGATCTACTACGGCATCCGTTACAACATCGAAACCCTCCCCCGCGAAGTCAACTCCATCGATACCCTCCCCTACTCCGCCGACTCCAACAACATCTCGCCGCGCCTCGCCATCGCCTTTCAGCCCGGAGCCGGCTGGACCCTTCGCGCGATGTACACCACCACGTTCGGACAAATCCTCCCCGTTACCTACCAACAGATCCGCAACAATCCCCCCAATGTCCGCTACGTCATGCTCAATGACCCGGATCTTCTTAACCCCCTTGCCGGTGCCAACCTGAATGCCCCCGGCATCGCCCGGCACTCTTCCGTTCAAATCTCCCCCGAACTGTCGACCCCGTACTCGCACCTCTACAACGCCGTTGTCGAACGCCCCCTCGGTGGCGGCCTGCTTCGCCTCGCCTACATCGGATCGAGAACATTCCAGCTTCTCAACACCTTCACCACCAACCGCGCCGAACCCGTCCCAGGCATCCCCTTCACTTCCGCCACCGTCAACCTCCGCCGCCCCGACCAGAGCTTCTACGAAATCTGGCAGATCCTGAACGGCGGCATCGCCTACTATGACGCCGGACAAGTCGCCTGGGACCTGCCGCTTCGCCGCGGTCTCGCCGCCGGAGCCGCCTACACCTTCTCCAAAGCCCTCGATCTGGGGCCCGATTTCTCCGGCACCGGCGCCAATCGCGACCTGCTCAACGGTCGCAATCAGTGGCAATACGAGGCTTTTAAGGACCGAAAAGGCCTCTCCAACTTCGATTCGCCCCACGCGCTCACCTTTTTCTATGGCTGGGATCTCCCGCTTCCCGCCGCGACTCCCTCCTGGCTCCGCTCCATCGCCGCCAACTGGCAGATCGGTGGATCCCACCTCTGGAAAAAGGGCACCCCCTACACGGTCTTCATCGGCAGCGACGCCCCTGGCTTCGGCAATGTCGACGGCAGCACTTCCGACCGCCCCCACGTCCTCGATCCCACCGTGCTCGGCGCCGTCGCCGATCACCCTGACACCACCCCGCTCGTCCTTACCGCCGACCGCTTCGCCTACATGCGCCCCGGCGAGATGTCGGGCAGCGTCGGTCGCAACACGTTTCGCAAAGCCCGTATCTGGAACTGGAACGCCTCCCTCTCCCGCCAGTTCCGCATTCGCCAGGACTTCTCCGGGCAGCTCCGCCTCGAGGCCTTTAACTTGACCAATACCCCCCAGTTCGACCAGCCCCAGCACAATCTTTCCAGCCCCGCCTTCGGCCGGATTACCAACACTCTCAACGACGGACGGATCCTTCAAGCCGGATTGAGGTTGTCTTTTTGATGACAAACCCCTCCATCGCCGTCCCGCCCATCCTATAATCGGTAAATCGTGGTTTCCGCTTACGGACTGACGGACGTCGGCTGTGTTCGCAAGGTCAACCAGGACTCCCTCCTGCTGGCCCCCGAACTCGGCCTTTACCTCGTAGCGGACGGCATGGGCGGCGCCCGTGGCGGCGAGTGGGCCTCCCGCATCGCTGTTGAAACCGTCCAGCAGGTGGTCTCCGAGGCCACCGTCCGCGACGAATCCATCCTTGCCACCGCCTACGACCGGGCCAACTTTCGCGTCTGGGAACGCGCCTCCCAGGACTCCTCACTCGACGGCATGGGCACCACCCTCGTCGGGGTCCTCACTCTCGACGAAGGCATCGCCGTCGCCAGCGTCGGCGACAGCCGCGCCTACCTCTTCCACGAAGGCGAATTGTCCCAACTCACCGAAGACCAGACCTGGGTCAATGAAGTCGGCCGCCGCCTCGGTGTCTCGGAGGAGAAACTGAAGGTTCATCCCATGCGCCATGTCCTTACCATGGCCATTGGCGTCTCCAACCCCCTCACCATCAAGACCTTCCGTCTTAAGCCCGAACCTGCAGACCAAATCCTTCTCTGCTCCGATGGCCTCCATGGTCCTGTCTCCCCCGATCAGATTCAGGCCATCCTCATCGCCCCCATGCCGCTCGAAGAGCGCTGCCGCCACCTCATTGATGCCGCCCGGAAAGCCGGTGGCCCCGATAATGTGACCGCCCTGCTGCTCGAATTTTGAAACATTTTTCATTTTGTTGATAGCCCTCGCCTCGCGAAGGGAATACACTAAAACGAGTGAAGCCCGTTGCTCTATCCATCGCCGGTTCCGACCCCAGCGGCGGGGCTGGAATCCAGGCTGACCTCAAGACTTTTCACCAGTTCGGCGTGTATGGAGAAGCCGTTCTGACCCTGTTGACCGTCCAGAACACCACCGAAGTCGCCTCTGTCCACCTGCTAGATCCAGGATTGGTCGTGGCCCAAATCCGCGCCGTGCTCATCGATATCCCCCCACAAGCGGTCAAAACGGGCGCCCTGGGCAACGCCTCCATTATCCGCGCCGTGGCTGCCGTCCTTGCGGAGGCTCGCCTCCCCCTCGTGGTCGACCCCGTGATGATCTCCAAGCACGGCGCCTCCCTCATCGCGGATGAAGCCCGGGAAGTGCTTCTCGCGGAACTGCTCCCGCTCGCCACACTCGTCACCCCCAACCTCCCCGAAGCCGAAGCCCTTACTGGTCTCACCGTCGACTCACCGGCTTCAATGAAGGACTCTGCCCGCGCCCTGAATGCCGCCACCGGAGCCGCCATCCTCGTCAAGGGCGGCCATCTCCAGGGCGCCGCCCTCGATCTCCTCTTCGACGGCGCTACCTTCCACGAATTCACCTCCGAGCGCCTCTGGACCCCCAATACCCACGGCACTGGCTGCACCTACTCCGCCGCCATCACCGCCGCCCTCGCCATCGGCCTCGAACTGCCCGAAGCCGTTGAACGCGCCAAAAGCTATATCACCGAGGCGATTCGCACCAATCCCGGCCTCGGCCGCGGTGCCGGTCCGGTGAATCACCACGTCCACCCCATACAATGAAAGGGTGGTTTTCCCCGAAGTTGAACACCAGCTCGCCTACCTGAGGAAGGGCTTCTCCGAAATCATCCGTGAAGAAGATCTGCGCGAACGCCTGACCGCCGCTCGCGCCGCCGGCCGCCCCCTGCGCGTCAAGGCCGGCTTCGACCCCACTGCCCCCGATCTTCACCTCGGCCACACCGTGCTGCTCCGCAAAATGAAGCACTTCCAGGACTTGGGCCACACCGTCATCTTCCTTATCGGCGACATGACCGGACTCATCGGCGACCCCACCGGCCGCAATATCACCCGGCCGCCCATGACCCGCGAGCAGATCGTCGCTAACGCCGAAACCTACAAAACACAGGTCTTTCACATCCTCGATCCCGACAAAACCGAAGTCCGCTTCAATTCCGAGTGGCTCGAGCAGATGCGCTGGGAGGATGTCGTCCGGCTGACCTCCAAATACACCGTCGCGCGCATTCTCGAACGCGACGACTTCGCCAAACGCCACGCTGCCCAGATCCCCATCTCCATTCACGAGTTCCTCTATCCGCTCGCCCAGGGCTTCGACTCCGTCGCCCTCGAATGTGATGTCGAACTCGGCGGCACCGACCAGAAGTTCAATCTCCTCGTCGGCCGCGAACTCCAGCGCGATTCCGGACAGCCCCCCCAGATCGTCGCCACCGTCCCCCTGCTTGAAGGCCTCGACGGCATCGAAAAAATGTCCAAGTCCAAGGGCAACTATGTCGGTATCCAGGAACCGCCCGCCGTCATGGTCAAGAAGTTGATGACCATCAGTGACGGACTGATGTGGCGCTACTTCGAGTTGCTCACCGACGAACCCCTCGCCGGAATCGCTGAACTGAAGCGTCAGGCCGCCTCCGGCGAGCGCAATCCCCGCGACATCAAACTCGATCTCGCCCGCCGGATCGTCGCCGATTACCACCCCGCCACGGAGGCCGAAGCCGCTCGCGCCCAGTGGCTCCACGATGTCAGCCAGGGCCAGATCCCCGACGATCTGGAAGTCGTCCGCGCCGAAGACCCCCGCCTGAACCGCATCCTCACTCAGTCGAAACTCGCCGGTTCCACCAGTGAAGCCGACCGCCTGATCAAGGCCGGCGCCGTCGCCTTCGCCCCAGCGGGCGACCCCAACCTGGCCGCCCAAACCACGCCTTCCCTCCGTTTGGAGCCCGGCGAGTATATCTTCCGTGCCGGAAAACGCTGGAAAAAGGTGATTGTCTAGCCGCCGCGCTCCGCGCCTGCGATGATGGGATCTGGCCATGCCACGCAAACTGCTCGATTGGAAACTCAGAAACGAAAGCTGGCGGATCGGTGAACGAACCCTGCTGGTGGGCGTCCTCAATGTCACGCCGGACTCGATCTACGACGAAGGCCGCTATCAGACGCCCGAAAGCGCCTACCGCCGCGCCATGGAACTCTGTGAGCAGGGGGCCGACCTCCTCGAAATCGGAGCTGAAAGCTTTCGCGCCGGCGCCACTCCGGTCTCCGAGGCCGAAGAATTGCGCCGCCTCGTCCCGGTTCTCAAGCTGCTCCGAGGCAAACTGCCCGTCCCGCTGATCGTTGAAACCGCAAAAAGCGCCGTGGCCGAAAAGGCCGTCGAGTATGGCGCCCAAGTCCTCAAGGACCCCACCGGCCTCGTCCTCGATCCCGAGATCGCCCGCGTCGCCAACGAGTCGGGCGCCGCACTCATTCTCCAGCATATGCGCGGCGTGCCTGCCCAGTGGGCGAAGCAGGGCGGTCTGAAGCACCCCGCCGCCAAGGTCCATCAGGAACTCGCCGCCGCCGTCAGCCGCTCCCTACGCTACAACATCCCCCGACACTCCCTCGTGATCGATCCCGGCCTCGGCCTCGGCAAGCGCAAGGAGCACAATACCGACATCCTCGTCCATCTGGACCTCTTCACCTCCCTCGAAATCCCGCTCCAGATCAGCCCCACCGGCAAGCCCTTCCAGACCACCCCGCAAATCGACACCGGCTTCCACGGCGCCATCGCCGCCGCCGTCGCTGCGATCCTGCGTGGGGTTCACCTCGTCCGGACCCACGATGTGCCCGCCATGCGTGCCGCCGCGCTCGTCGCCGATCAGTTTCTCCGCGAGGGCCGGGACATGTCCGGCGTGCATGACACCCGCACAGCCGAAATCCCCCTCGCTGCCGGCGATGAACGCAAGCCGCTCGTTCCGCCCGCCGCCGCTACCCCCCCTCCGGCCGAGGAACTCCCCCTCTCCAAACGGCCCATCGCCCCTCGTCCCCCCCGTGCACCGCGTCCCGAACCCGCCGGGGACAAGCCCGCCCACGATCCTCGCGATACCCGCTACATCCCGCCGAAGGACCGTCCCTCGCGCGATTCCCGCGACCCTCTATTCGGCCCCGGCGGCCGTCCACCTCGCGACCCCCGGGACACTCGCTATGCCCCTTCCGGGGACCGTCCACCCCGGCCTCCGCGCGACAGCCGCTACTCTTCGGAGAGCCGCCCTCCCCGCGACTTCAAGGACTCGCGCTCCGGTCCCGGCAGTCGCCCGCCTCGCGATCCCCGCGATACCCGCTATTCCCCCGAAAACCGGCCCCCGAGAGACTCCCGCTCCGGTCCCGGCAGCC
>DNFG01000171.1 GCA_003487005.1 Bryobacterales bacterium | reverse complement strand
ATCTACGACCCGACGACCGGAACGGGCACGGGGTCGGGCCGCACGCCGTTCGCCGGTAACCGCGTTCCCGATTCGCGGATCAGCCCGGTGTCAAAGCGGATTCTCGGCCTGCTGCCCAATCCGACGCTGCCCGGCTTGGGAATTAACTACGAATACAACTCGACGCTGGTGAAGGACACGGACAGCTTTGACGTCAAGGTGGACCACAATGCCACCGACGCCGACCGCTTCAGCTTCCGCTATAGTTTCCAGCGGCCCACTGTCTTTGACCCGCCGTCGTTTGGAGCGGCCGGCGGCCCCCACGGCGGGGGATTCCAGGGCAGCGGGGTTCAGAAAGCCCAGAACGGAGCAATCAACTACAACCGGATTTTCAATCCGACGCTCATCGCCGAGTTCCGCCTTGGCGTGAACCGGTACCGCAATGATGCGCAGCAGGTGGATTACGGGACAAATGCGAGTGATCAGATCGGCATTCCGGGCGTGAACCTGGATCAGTGGACCAGCGGCCTCGCTTCGGTGGACATTACGGGATTCTCCAACCCGGTGGTTGGCTATTCCGCCTCGCTGCCCTGGATTCGCTCGGAGACTAATTTCAATCTGGTCAACACGTGGACGAAGACCTGGGGCGCGCACACCACCAAATTCGGAGCCGACATCCGCCGGTTGCGGGATGATCTGCTCCAGACGCAGACCCAGAATCCCCGAGGCATCTTCCGGTTCCGCCAGGGCCAGACCAGTTGCAGCGGCAATTGCGGCACTGGCAATTCCACCGCCGCGGGCTTTGCCAATGCCTTCGCCAGCTTCCTGCTCGACCTGCCGAATGACACTGGCCGCGACCTGGCTGTGATTTTCCCGGCCTGGCGGCAGACCCAGTACTTCCTGTTTATCCACGACAAGTGGCAGATCAGCCCCAAGTTGACGATGGATTTGGGGCTGCGCTGGGAGTACTACGAACCGGCCACGCCGCGGCTGCCGGGCGGTTTTTCGAACTATGACGCCGACCTCAACCAGTTGTTCGTGGCCGGCTACGGCGATGTCCCGATGAATCTGGGCATGAAGTCGAATTTCCGCAATTATGCTCCGCGCATGGGCCTCGCCTACCGTCTGACCGAAAAAGACGTGTTCCGCATGGGCTACGGGGTCAGCTTTCTGCCGTTCGCGGACAACACCTACGCCTACAACTACCCGGTGAAGCAGAACAACACCTTCAACGGATTGAACTCGTTCTCGCCGGCGATTTTGGCAGATGGGCGGATCGCTTCGATGGCGAACGGCTTCCCGGCGCCGATCGCCGCGGTGATTCCCAATTCGGGGATCATCACGAACCCACAGAATCAGGTGTACGACGTCATCGACACGAACTTCAAGGAAGGCTACGTACAGTCGTGGAACGTGGCCTATCAGCGGGCCCTGCCCAAGAGCTTCATGTTCGAGGCAGCGTATGTCGGCAACAAGGGCGTGAACGTGCCGATGCCGATCTTGTTGAATCCAGGTCTGGTTCTGGGTGCCGGCGCCGCTGGCCGTCCGTATTTCGCGCAATATGGGCGCAACGTGAATACAAATTTCCGTTTCGCTTCGGGAGACAACGAGTACAACGCAATGCAGATCAAACTGGACAAGCGGTACTCAAACGGGTTCCTCCTGACGACCGCCTACACCTGGGGCCGGGCGATGGCGAACGGCGGAGACGACAACGGCGGGCCGGCGTGGTACATCAACCCGGACCGGAACTGGGCGCGCGCCGGGTTCGACCGGCGGCATACGTTCGTGCAGAGCTACATCTATGAACTCCCATTTGGCAAAGGGCAGAGGTACCTGCAGTCGGGTCCTGGTGCGTGGGTTCTCGGTGGCTGGCAGCTGAACGGCATCCTCACCTTGATGAGCGGAAGCGCGATCAACTTCAGTTCCACCGCTCCCAACAACGCGCCCGGCAACGCCCAGACGCCCAACGTCACGGGTCCGTTCCGCGTGCTGGGGAACATCAATGATGCCCCCTGGTTCGACACCAGCGTCTTCTCGGCTCCCGCCGCGAACACGTTCGGCAATGTCGGGCGCAATGCCGCTTCGGGGCCGAACTTCTACAACCTGGACGCCTCCCTGTTCCGCAATGTGCAGATCAGTGAGCGGTTCAAACTCGAAATCCGTGCCGAGGCCTTCGCTCTCCCGAATTCGCCCCGGTGGCAGTTGAACAACCCGAACACCAACGTCAACGACGCCAACTTCGGCCTCGTTCGCGGGGCGGGTGGAAACCGCTCGCTGCAACTCGGCCTCCGGCTGATGTTCTGATCCGGACGGAGTGCGAATCGAACTATTCAGGCCCGGGCCGTGAACGCCCGGGCCTTCTTCTTTCCCCTGCCAGCCCGCAGTCCTGGCCGGCAATACCCGTTAACTCAACCCTTTCACCTTCCAACCTGCCCGGTACTCGCGCCGCACGAAGGCCGTCGCTTCCTTCGAATTGCGGAACTTCAGCTTCCGCGCGTCCCATTCGAGCGTCGTCCCCGGGAACCGCGTGGCCAGCGGACCCAGCAGCACCGCCTCCGTCAGCGGGCCCGCGTAGTCGAACGTCGTGGACGTCCGCGCCTTGCCCAGCACCGCGTCCACGAACTCGTGGTAATGGTCCACCTTTTCGATCTCCGGCACAGCGAACCCTTGGTAGGAAGCCTCCGGCAGCAGCACCGGCATCCCCACGTGCGGCAGCAGCATCATCCCCTTCGTCCCGAACATCAGCGAACCCTGGTTCGGCAACTTCGCCACGCCCGCACGCGCCTGCACCTCCGCCGGCGGGCGCTGATCGCCGTCATACCACGTCACGCGCACCGTGTCGCCTTCGGTCACAGAGGTGCCCGGAAACACATAGTGAATCACCGCATTGATCGCCCAGTTGTGCTGTCCGGGCGCCGGACCTTCCGAACGCACCGAAATCGGCGAAGTCAGCCGCAGCGCCGCGAACACCGGGTCGTAAATGTGGCAGCCCATGTCGCCAAACGTCGCCGTGCCAAAATCCAGGCGCTTGCGCCACTGCCCCGGGTGATAATACTTGTCCACATACGGCCGCGCCGCGGCCACACCCAGCCACTGATCCCAGTTCAATCCCTCGGGCACCGGATCGCTCCGGTCCGGCACCGGTTCCGTGTCGCCCCACTTCTTGTTGCTCCACGCGTGGACTTCCGTCACCTTCCCGATCGCCCCATCATGAATCAGGCGGACCGCCGTCTTGTACTCGCGGCTCGAATGCACCTGAATCCCCATCTGGCTCACCAGGCGCTTCCGCCGCGCCGTCTCCGTCAGCTTGCGCGCTTCGTGCAGGTTGTGCGTCAGCGGCTTCTGGACGTACACATGCAAACCCTCGTTCATCGACGCCATCGCCTGCGGCGCGTGCATGTGATCCGGCGTCCCCACGCACGCAATATCGAGGTTTTTGCGCTCCTTTTCGATCATTTCGCGCCAGTCCGTGTACACTTTCGCGTCCGGGTACTTCGTCTTCGTCCGCTGGACCCGCGTCGCGTCCACTTCGGCCACGCAGGCCAGCGTCACATTCGCGTGGGTCGCAATCCCGTCCAGGGTTGCGTAGGCCATGCCCGAGGCGCCGAAACTCGCCAGCCGCAACTGGCTCGAAGGCGGAGCCGAAATCAGGTTCCGGACAAAAAACGGCGCGGTCCCGAAGGCGGCGACGAAACGGCGGCGGTTGATCATGGTCATGAATCGATCCCTCTCCTGCTCAGGGACCTTTCAGACTATCGCGCAATCCCCCCTCGTGTCAGCGTGGACCCGGCCCGGAGTACCATCGTCGAAGAGGATGCTCTCCCGATGACCGTCTCCCGTTTTCTGTCCGCGGCCCTGCTGCTGGCCGCGCCCGCCTTCGCGCAATCCCCCGAAGTGGACCGCCTGCTCACCTCCCTCACGCTCGAGGAGAAGGCCGCCCAACTCGTCATGGTCCCCTTCTATGGCGGCCTGCCCAATGCCAAATCCCCCGCGTACCGGGAACTCCATGCCCTGGTGACGGACGTTCGCGTTGGCGGATTCATCCTGCTGAACCGCGTCCAGCGAGGCAATGTTGTCCGCGCCGACCCCCACGCCGTCGCCACCTTCCTGAACAGGATGCAGCGCCTCTCGAAACTCCCCCTGATCGCCGGCGGCGACTTCGAACGCGGCGCCTCGATGCGTGTCGAAGCCACCGCCCCCTTCCCCCACGCCATGGCTTTCGGCGCCACCGGCGACCCCGCCCTCACGCGCGCCCTCGGCGCCGCCACCGCCCGCGAAGCCCGCGCCATGGGCATCCACTGGATATTCGCCCCCGTCGCCGACGTCAACAACAACCCGGATAATCCCGTCATCCACCTCCGCGCTTTCGGCGAAGATCCCGGTCTTGTCGCAAGCCATGTCCAGGCTTTCATCGAAGGCGCCCGCGGCTCTGCCGAAACCCCCGCCCTCGTCACCGTCAAACACTTCCCCGGCCACGGCGATACCTCCGAGGACTCCCATTACGCCCTCGCCCGCGTCACCGCCCCCGCCGAACGCCTCCGCGCCCTCGAACTCGCCCCCTTCCGCGCCGCCATCGCCGCCGGCGTCGATTCCATCATGACCGCCCATGTCATCGTCCCTGCCCTCGAACCCGCCGAAATCCCCGCCACCGTCTCCCCCGCCATCCTGACTGGCGTCCTTCGCGACGAACTCGGCTTCACCGGACTCGTCTCCACCGACGCCCTCGACATGCGCGGCCTCTCCCGCTTCTTCGACTCCGGCGAAGCCGCAGTCCGCGCCCTCGAAGCCGGCGCCGACCTCGTCCTGATGCCCCCCGACCCGCGCGCCGCCGTCAAAGCCGTCGCCGCCGCCGTCCGCTCCGGGCGCCTCTCCGCCGCGCGCCTCGATGACAGCGTCCGCAAACTCCTCGCCGCCAAACTCCGCCTCAACCTGCACCAGCACCGGATGGTCGACCTCGACGCCCTCCCCGATGCCCTCGATACCCCTGAAGACCAGGCCCTCGCCGCCGAAGCCGTCCGGCGCGCCATCACCGTCGTCCGCAATCCCGCCGGTCTCCTCCCGCTCAAAAATCCCACCCGCGCCTGCCTCTTCGTGCTCCCCCCGACACGCACCTCCACCCTCGGCGAAGCCTTCGCCGCCGCCATCACCGAGGCCAGCCCCAAAATGCGCGTCGAAACCCTCTCCCCCCAACTGACGCCCGCCGCCATCGCCGCCGCCGTCAAAACCGCCGCCTCTTGCGAGACCGTCGTCGCCGCTTACGCCGCCTACAATGCCGCCTACCCGCAACGCGCCGCCCTCGCCGGCAACTACCCGGCCCTGATCGAGAAACTCCAGTCCGCCGGCCGGCCCCTGGCCCTCGTCGCCCTCGGAAACCCCTACCCGCTCCGCCACTTCCCCGCGTTGCCCGCACTCGTCTCCTTCAGCACTGTCCCGCTCAGCGAAGAGGCCGCCGCCCGCGCTCTGCTCGGCCTCGCCCCCATCTCCGGCGTCATGCCCGTCTCTCTTCCACCACCCCCGGCACGATAATCCCACAGTTCCAGCGAATCCCGGACATAGAATAGAAACCGGAGGCACTTCATCCCATGCTCGAAATTACCTGGCTCGGTCACGGCACCTTTCAACTCAGACTGGACTCGGGCGAAGTCGTGCTCATCGATCCCTGGACCAACGGGAATCCCTCTTTCCCCGCCGGCCACGACTTCGACCGTCTCGATGTCATGCTCATCACCCACGGCCACTTCGATCACATCGCCGACGCCGTCGATCTCGCCCGCAAATTCAAACCGCAAGTGATCGCCAACTACGAAATCTGCGCCTGGCTCGAATCCAAAGGCGTCGAAAATGCGTGTGGCATGAACAAGGGCGGCGCACAGCAGGCCGGACCCATGAAGGTCACCATGACCCACGCCCTCCATAGTTCCGGCATCAGCGACGAAGGCCGGATCCTCTATGGCGGCGAACCCGGCGGCTACATCCTCCACCTCCCCGACGGCCGCAACGCCTACTTCGCCGGCGATACCGCAATCATGGCCGAAATGGGCCTCTACGCCGAACTCTACCGCCCCGAACTCGCCTTCCTGCCCATCGGCGACCTCTTCACCATGGGCCCCGAAGAGGCCGCCCTCGCCTGCCGCCTGCTCAAAGTCCCAAAGGTCATCCCGATGCACTTCGGCACCTTCCCCCCGCTCATCGGCCGCCCCGAACAACTCGCCGGCCTGCTCGGCCCCGAATCGCCCACCGAAGTCTGGCCGCTCACGCCCGGCGAACCCGTCTCCTGGTAACACAACCATGCCGGCCACCCGTCGCCAACTGCTTCAACTGACCGCGGCGGCCGCTGCCGCTTCCGCCGCCCCCTTGCTTGGCCAGAAACTCGCCGCGGCCATGGAAGCGCCCGTCCTCCAAACCGCGCTCTTCTCCGAACCCCTCCGGATCGAGTCTCTCGACCTGCTCAAGGCCGGCCCCCACTACCTCGTCCGCGCCCGCGCCGCCGGGCTGACCGGCTATTCCGAGGCCCATAGCTCCGTCATGGGCCTCGCCTTCCCGATCCTTCTCAAGCGCGTCATCCCCAACTTCGTCAACAAGGACGCCCGCCAACTCGAGCACCTGTTCCGCGAAGCCTACATCGCCCAGTCCAACTACAAATGGCAGGGGCTCCCCTTCTGGGTCTCGATGGCGGCCGTCGAAATCGCCATCCTCGATTTGCTCGGCCACGCCGCCAGACAGCCTCTCGGCGCCCTGCTCGGCAAGGTGACCCAACGCGAGATCGGCGTCTACCGCGCCAGCGGCAATCGCGGCAATTCGCCCGAGGCCGAAATCGCGTACCTGCAGAAGATCGTCGCCGAAGACGGCGCCGCCGCCATCAAGTACCGCCTCGGCGCCCGGATGCGCTTCGACGACGCCTCCACCCGCCGCGATCTCGCCCTGATTCCCCTCACCCGGAAGACCTTCGGCGATGCCATGACCATCTACGCCGACGCCAACGGCTCTTACGATGTGCCCACGGCCATTCGCACCGGCCGGATGATGGAAGCCCACGGCCACCGCTTCTTCGAGGAACCCGTCCCCTTCGATCATTACGACGAAACCCGCGAAGTCACCCAGGCTCTCAAAATCCCCATCGCGCTCGGCGAGGAGGAAATGAGCCTCCGCGGCTTCCGCCGGATCATCGAGCAGGGCATCGCCGATATCGTCCAGCCCGACCTGATGTACTTCGGCGGACTGATCCGCTCCATCAAGGTTGCCCGTATGGCCGCCGCCGCGGGCCTGGAATGTACCCCGCACATGTCCGGCGGCGGTCTCGGCTACCTCTACGTCGCCCACTTCGCCTCCTGCGTCCCCAACGCCGGCCCCCATCAGGAGTACAAAGGCATGGACCGGACTCTCCCGGTCACCTCCGCCACCTCCCCGCTCAAGTCCGTCAACGGCAAACTCATCGTGCCCACTGGCCCCGGTCTCGGCGTCACCATCGATCCGGACTTCCTCAAAAAGGCCACCATCGTGACCCTTTAGACCTCCCCGAAGTACAGAGGGAAGTCGCGCAGAATGACGATGTTCCCGTCGTCGATCTCCGCCAGGCGGATCACGCCCTCCTCGAAGTACAGCGTGTACCCGCCGTCGTAGGGGAAGAAACTGTACGACAGGAACGTCAGCTCCCGCCCCGCCTCCACCACCTGACGGTCGAAGTCCGTGAAGGTCCGCAGAACCAGGTAGCGCTGCCCTGGTTTCATCTTGCCCGGGCTTTGCGGATCCCCCTCGGGCCGCGGAGGAGCGGGCGGCGGCCCCTGGATCTCCGGAAACGGCGTCTGCCGGATCTGCTCCGCCGCCGCCAGGATCAACCGCCGCCCTTCCTCGCTTTTCCGCAGTTTCGCCGACGCCTCCAGCATCTTGATCGCCGGAAACCGGACCATGCTGCCGCCCGATTCGAACGTCTCGATGAACTTCTCTATGTACTTCGGGACATCCTCGTCGGGCGCCCGGAGCAACTGCTCGAACTCCTTCCGGAGGTTGTCGAGCAGCACCCAGGTCCGGTCGTTGCGCGGTTTCACCGCTTATAGCCGATTTTGCGCAGGAAAGAGTGCCGCCATTCGACATCCTCTGGCCCTTCGACGCCCTTCGGCGGCGCTCCGTCGATCACGCCCAGCACCCCGCGCCCCTGCGCGGTTTCCGCAACCACCACCTCGACCGGGTTGGCCGTCGCGCAGAACAGGCCCACCACCTCGGGCACATCCTTGATCCGCGACAGCAGGTTGATCGGGAAGCCTTCCTTCAGGCACAGAATGAACGTGTGACCGGCGGCCACCGCTTCGGCATTGCGCGCCGCGAGCAGCATCAGATCCTCGTCGTTGCCGTCCACGCGGATCAGACACGCGCCGGAAGCCTCGCAGAACGCGACGCCGAACTTCATCTGCGGCACCGTGTTGACCACCGCTTCGTAGAGGTCTTCGACCGTCTTGATGAAATGGCTCTGGCCGAGGATGATGTTGCCGTTTTCGGGAATCTCGAGACTGACGGTTTTCAGTTCCATTGCATCCCCATCCTAACAGCGGCGTTCACTCGCCGGATTGCGCGAGCAGTTTCGCCACCAGCGCCGTCCACCCGGTCTGATGACTCGCCCCGAGACCGGCGCCGTTGTCGCCATGAAAGTACTCGTGGAACAGCAGATAGTCCCGGAAGTGCGGGTCGGACTGGAACAGTTCCTCGGCGCCGAAACAGGGCCGGCGGCCGCCTCCATCGCGGAGAAACAGGTGGGCGAGGCGGCGCGAGATCTCCGCGGCGGCTTCATCCAGGCGCACCCGCCGGCCCGAACCGGTCGGCAATTCGGCCGTCATGGCGTCGCCATAGAACCAGTCGAACTGCTGCAGCGACTCGATCAGCAAGAAATTGACCGGGAACCAGATCGGCCCGCGCCAGTTCGAGTTGCCCCCGAACAGCCATGTGTCGGACTCGGCGGGCTGGTAGCGGACGCGATGGTCTTCGCCGTTGGCATGCAGGACGAAGGGCTTGTCGAGATGAATCCGCGACAGCGACCGGATACCGTTGGGGGCCAGGAATTCAGATTCGTCCAGCAGCACCCGCAGGACGCGTTCAAGCCGGTCGGGACGGACGAGCGAGAGCATCGAGCGCCGGTCGCCGGCATGGTCCTCAATCACCAGGTTCTCGCACAGGTCGGGACGATGGTCGATGAACCACTGCGCGCGCTTCCGGAACCCCTTCAGCTTCCGCAGATCCTCCATTTGAAACGTCTCGACGGCGAACAGCGGGATCAGCCCGACCAGAGAGCGGACGCGCAGCGGGAAGCTTTCACCGCTATCGAGACGCAGGCGGTCGTAAAAGAAGCCGTCCTGCTCGTCCCAGAGGCCCTCCGGCGCGGGGCGGTTCATCGCGGAGGCGATATAGAGGAAGTGCTCGAAGAACTTCGACGCGATGTCTTCATACACGGGGTCAGTCTGGGCGAGTTCGATCGCAATGGCGAGCATGTTGAGGCAGTACATCGCCATCCAGGCGGTGCCGTCCGACTGTTCAATCCGGCCCCCGGTCGGCAGGGGGCGGGAGCGGTCGAAAACGCCGATATTGTCGAGGCCCAGGAATCCGCCCTCGAAGATGTTGTCGCCGGTGGAGTCCTTGCGGTTCACCCACCAGGTGAAGTTCATGAGAAGCTTGTGAAAACAGCTCTCCAGATACCGGAAATCACCCTTTCCGGAGTGTTTCTGGTCGATTTTGTACACGCGCCAGACCGCCCACGCATGAACCGGCGGGGTCACATCGCTGAAGGCCCACTCATAGGCTGGAATCTGGCCGTTGGGGTGAAGATACCACTCGCGCAGCAGCAACCCGAGTTGATGCTTGGCGAACGGGGCATCGACCAGCGCGTACGGGATCATGTGAAAAGCGGTGTCCCACGCGGCAAACCAGGGGTACTCCCACTTGTCCGGCATCGAGAGGATGTCGTCGGTATAGAGGTGGGGCCACTCGCGATTGCGCCCCTGCCGGCGTTCCGGAGGCGGCGCGGGGCTGGCCGGGTCGCCCTTGAGCCAATCCTCGATGCTGTAGTGGTAATACTGTTTGGTCCAGAGCAGGCCGGCGAACGCCTGCCGCTGCACGTTGCACCCATCGCCGCTCAGCCCACACTGCTGGCCCTGAACTTCGGCGTAAAACTCGTTCGCTTCCCGCTCCCGGGCGGCAAAAACCTCCTCGAAATCGCCGCCGTCCTGTCCGGCCGCGCTGAGGCGGCAGCAGACGGTAGCCGATTCGCCGGGGGCGACTTCAAGCCTGTGCCAGGCGGCCACTTTGGTGCCTTCGGCCTCGGGGTTAACGGCGCTTTCGTCGCCATGGACCACCAGACGGTGGAAGGCGTCCTTGAAATAACCGGCGGGAACATAGCCCCAGATGGCGGGATTGGTGTCGTTTTCGGTGAACAACAGGCGTTCGGCGCCGGGGGCGTGGAAGCGCCAGTCGCCGGGATCCGGGCGGTTCAGCAGGACGGAGTCGGGCGATTCCTGCCGCAGTCGCGGGCGCTCGGCGCGGGCGGGGTCCCAACTCCAGGTATTCCGGAACCAGAGGGTGGGCAGGACGTGCACGCGCGCGGTTTCGGGGCCGCGATTGTGGACCGTGACCCGCATCAGGATGTCGTCGGGGCCGCCTTTGGCGTACTCAATAAAGACGTCCCAATACCGGCTCTGCTGGAACACGCCGGAATGGAAGATCTCGGGTTCATGGCCGCCGATCCCAAGCCGGCGGGCCTCCTCGCGGAGCCATTTGTAAGGAAATTCGGCCTGGGGGTACTTGTAAAGCCCCTTCATGTAGGAGTGTGTGGGCGTCGAGTCGAGGTAGTAGTAGATCTCCTTGACGTCCTCGCCGTGATTGCCTTCGCCGTTGCTGAGTCCGAAGAGGCGTTCCTTCAACAGGGGATCCTTCTCGTTCCAGAGAGCGACGGAGAGGCAGAGGCGCTGATGGTTGTCGCTGACGCCGAGCAGCCCATCTTCGCCCCAGCGGTAGGCGCGCGCGGCCGCGTGTTCAAAGGGAAAGTGATCCCAGGCAGTGCCCTGAGGGGAATAGTCCTCGCGGACGGTGCCCCACTGGCGCTCGGACAGATACGGCCCCCAGCGGCGCCAGTGCTTCTTGCGTTCAACTACTTCCTCGAGTCGTGCCCGCTCCGGGTTCATATTGTTCAATTGTAAACAGGCCGGAACGGCGCACTTCGTTCCGGGTCCGCCTTCTACACCCGTTTGAGTGTAGTTCTGAAGCAGGGAACACCGAACACCGGCGACAACCGGCGCCCTCAAAAGCCTCCTGGATCAGCTTGATCTTCCACGGTTCGCCGAGGCTGAGTCCGGTTCGCCAGAGTCTGAAGCGGGGGCCCAATCCCCGGGTGGCGTGGACACGCGAGTGTACAAGCATGGCCTCGAACGCGCGCCGTTGTAAGCTGGGAGCGCAATGCGATTTCTCCTCCCCTGTCTCGCCGTCTTCGCCCTTCTTCTCCCCGCCCAAACCCCGCCGGACCAGACCTTCGATCTCGTCGTCGTCAGCGGCAGTTCCGGAGGTTTCGGCGCCGCTCTCGCCGCCGGCCGGATGGGCCTCAAGGTCGCTCTCGTCGAGGACACCCCCGTCCTCGGCGGCATGCTCGCCAACGGCATTTCCAACATTGATACCTACTCCTACGAGTCACTCAGTGGCATTTTTGACGAATTCCGCCTGCGGGTCCGCGAGCATTACCGCCCCCAATTCGACACCGACCCGATATTCCAATCTTCAAGCGCTCAACCCCCGCCGCGCGACTACCGCGGCCGCCAGTCCAACTCCCCCCTCGAAGGGGGCCGTTGGGAGCCCCACGTCGCCGACCGCATCCTCAAGCAAATGATGGCCGAAGCCCCTACTGTCCAGGTCTTCTACCGGACCTGGGCGACCGGCGTCGTCATGCGCGGCAACCGCAT
This sequence comes from Bryobacterales bacterium, assembly GCA_003487005.1. GTDB lineage: Bacteria > Acidobacteriota > Terriglobia > Bryobacterales > Bryobacteraceae > PNKE01. The sequence continues at coordinate 554 of DNFG01000171.1, read as the reverse complement.
TCTCGGCGTCACCACCGAAGACGCCTCCGGCCACCGCCGCCGCCTGCTCGCCCCGGTCGTCATCGACGCCACCCACGAAGCCGACATCGCCGCCTGGGCCGGCGCCCCGTACCGCGTCGGCCGCGAACCCCGTTCCCCACGCGAACCCCACGCCGGACACATCCTCTATTTCAACGGCACCGGCGAAATCATGGAGGGCAGCACCGGCCGCCAGGACCAGGCCATCGTCAGCTACGGCCTCCGCCTCACCATCCGCCACTATGCGCCCGAAGACGGCGATGCCCACCTCCTCCGCACCCCGCCCCCCGGCTACGACCCCGCCCACTACCGCCTCGCCGGCTTCGGCGCCGGTATCTCCATGCCCGGCCAGAAGACCGAAATGAACGCCAACCCCGCCGGCAACGAACTCCAGTTCATCAACTGGACCTGGCCCGAAGCCACCCGCGCCGAACGCGCCAAACTCTACGAAACCTTCCGCAACCACGCCCTCGGCTTCCTCTATTACGTCCAGCACGAACGCGGCTGGAAACATCTCGGCCTGCCGCGTGATGAAT
>DNFG01000476.1 GCA_003487005.1 Bryobacterales bacterium | reverse complement strand
GTCGGTCATCAGCTTTTCGCGCAGTCCGGTGCCGCCGGGGATGGAGGCGAGGGCATCATGCTCGATCAGGAAGGCATTGGCGAGGCGGCGTCCGCCTTGAAACCAGCGGGTGGCGCGATCACGCTCCATCCGGGCCTCGCGGGCCTGCCAGGCCGTGGTGATGGAGCCGCCGATGAGCGCGAGGGCGAGCATGGATGCAAAGACGACGCCGGTGCGGTTCCGGGCGACGAACTTGCGGGCGCGGTAAGTGAGGGTATCGCCGCGGGCAAGGACCGGGAGACCGGCGAGGTAGCGGCGCAGGTCCTCGCTGAACTGTTCGACGGAGGGATAGCGCTGGGCGGCATCCTTGTGAAGGGCTTTGAGCAGGATGGTGTCGAGGTCGCCGCGCAGTTTTTCGGCGCGTTCGGGGCAGACGGTGCTGGGGCGGGGCACCCCGGTATCGCAGACGACACGTTCGATTTCCACGGGCGACAGCCGCTCGAAGCGGTGGGCGCGCTGCGCGGTCAGCAGTTCGTAGAGGATGGCGCCGAGCGAATAGACATCGGAAGCGGTGGTGACCGGTTCGCCGCGGACCTGCTCGGGGCTGGCGTAGTCGGGCGTGAGCCGCCGTTCGCCGGCGGTCTGGGTGACGCCGGCGTGAGGCAGATTGGGGAGCAGAATTTTGGCGATGCCAAAGTCGAGCAGTTTGGGCTCTCCGGCGGCGGTGATCAGGATGTTGCCGGGTTTGAGATCGCGGTGGACGATCAGGTTGCGGTGGGCGTATTCGACGGCCTCGCAGACGCGGCGGAACAGGGTGATACGCGCCGGAACATCGAGGCGCTGGTGCTCACAGTAATCCGAGATCGGGGTGCCCTGGACGAGTTCCATGACCAGGTAGGGGCGGCCGTCAGGGGCGGCGCCACCATCGAGAATCCGGGCGATGTAGGGGTGGTTGAGGAAGGCGAGGATCTGGCGTTCGTAGCGGAACCGGTCGAGGACGTCGGCGGTGTCCATACCGCGCTTGACGACCTTGATGGCGACTTCCTGCTGGAACTGGTCATCATCACGAACGGCGCGATAGACGGCGCCCATGCCGCCGCGGCCGATCGGTTCAGCGAGGCGCCAGGCGCCGAGGCGGGTTCCGGGGGCGAGGTCCTGTTCAAGGGCGGGCTGATTGAGGAATTCGCCGGCCTGTTGGTCGGCGGCGAGCAGGGATTCGACTTCGGCGCGGAGATCCGGATCGTCCTGACAGGCGGCATCAAGGAGGGCGGGACGGAGGGCTGGGGGCTGTTCCAGGACCTCGGCGAGAATGGATTTGACCTGCTGCCAGCGGGTGGGGGTCATGGGGTGGGCGCGGCGCCGCTCAGTTCGCGGTAGAGCCACGCGCGGGCGGCGGCCCATTCGCGTTTCACGGTGGCGGGGGAGATATTGAGGACCTCGGCGGTTTCCTCGATCGAGAGGCCACCGAAGAAGCGCAGTTCGATGACGCGGCCCTGCTGGGGGTCGAAGGCGGCGAGGGTGGCGAGCGCGTCGTCGAGGGCGACGAGATCGAGATCCCGCGAGGCGGCGGCATCGAAGTTATCGTCGATGGCGAAGTGGGCCACTCCGGCGCCGCGTTTGGCGGCCTGGTGGGCGCGAGCGTGATCGACGAGGATGCGCCGGATCATCTGCGCGGCGACGCCAAAGAAGTGTGCGCGGTTTTTCCACTCGACCCGGCTTTGGTCGATGAGGCGAAGGTAGGCCTCATGGACGAGGGCGGTGGGCTGGAGGGTGTGATTGGAACGCTCGCGGCTCAGGTAGCGGGCGGCGAGACGGCGGAGTTCGTCATAGACAGCGGGAGCGAGTTGATCGAAGGCCTGTTCGTTGCCCTGGCTCCAGTCTGCCAGCAAGCGGGTGACATCCGCAGCCATATCTTTAGGAAGCTTAACATGTAAGTGGGGGATTGCCAGCGATTGTTTTTACTCGTAAACGGAAAAGGGAGATTGTGTCTGTCCTGGGGGAGGCGGAAGTGAGGCGGGTGCGATTCCGGCGGCAGGCCTGGGGCCGGGGGGCGGGGACCATCCTGAAGGCGCGCGGTTCAACTTGACGAAACGTCACCGGCGCTGCGTGCGTCCATCCCCCGGAAGCCTTGTTATACTGAGAGTTTGCGCAAAATCGAATCAATTATGAAGCGGACCTTGCTCTTTGTGCTCGCCGCGGCGGTTTCTCTCGCCTCGCTCGCCGCCCAGGATTTCGTTACCGGTCAGGCCGCCCGCCTTGTGGTGGGGCAGAAGCCGTTCACGGACCAGAATCCCGAGTCCTCGGCCTCGGTGCTGGGCGGGGTCGGGGGAGTGGCCTTCGCCAATGGAGTGCTGGTCGTGGCCGACTCGAACGGCGTCGGCGCTTCGCCGGTCAATCACCGGGTGATGGTCTACCGGGACCTGCCGAACTTCGTCAGTGACATCCACGCCGAGATTCCTCAGACGGACGCCGAACGCTGCCCGGTCTGCCTCAAGGAAGCATCGAGCGTTCTCGGGCAACCGAACTTCGAGCCACCGAAGGAGATCCGTCCCGCCGCCCAGAATTCGCTACGCCGCCCGGTCGGCGTTGCGTATAACGGCCGGATGCTCGCGGTGGCCGACACAGATAATAACCGCGTGCTGGTCTGGCGAACGCTGCCCGCCACCAACGAAGCTCCCGCCGATTTCGTCGTTGGACAGAAAGACTTCACGTCGTTCACCCCCAACCAGCCCCGCGCGCCCCGTCCCGAGACGCTCCGCCTGCCGCAGGGTGTCTGGCTGGACGCCAACGACGGCCTCTGGGTCGCCGATACCGGCAACGACCGCGTCCTCTATTACGGCCAGATCACCCAGAACGGCCAGACGCCGCGCATCACGCTCGGTCAGGCCGACGCCGGTTCCTACGACCAGGCCCCCTTCTTCACCAATGACGTCAAAATTCGCGCCGACACCCTGCTCAGCCCGATGTCGGTGACCTCCGACGGCACCCGCCTGTTCGTGGCCGACTTTGCCCTGAACCGCGTCCTGATCTGGAACTCGGTCCCCACGCAGAACCGCCAGCCCGCCGATGTCGTCGTCGGCCAGCCCGACATGACGTCGGCGATCTCCAACAACAATGGCAACCTGTGTGAATCCATCGGCGAGGATGAAGACGGCAACAAGCTGTACCCCGCGCGCTGCGCCTCCACGATTTCCCTGCCCCGCTTTGCGCTTTCCGATGGCCGTCGTCTCTTCATTGCCGACTCGGGCAACGACCGCGTACTGGTGTTCAACGAAATCCCGCGTGAGAACGGCGCCCGTCCCGATGCCATCCTTGGGCAGCAGGGCGAGTTCATCAATCAGTCCTCGGACTCCGCCGAACCCACGCGCGTCGCCTCGACGGACAGCTTCAAGACGCCGCATTCGCTCGCGTGGGACGGCGTGAACCTGTATGTCGCCGACACCTTTAACCGACGCGTGCTGCTGTATTCGCCGGGCGACTTCTTCATCCCGCTGAGCGGCGTCCGCAACGCGGCCAGTCCGCTGGTGTTCGCCCAGGGCTTCATCGTCTTCTCGGGGGAATTGGTCACCGATGACGAGATTACGCTCACCTTCGGCCGCGAGGGCGACGAGGATTCCAAACGCAATTACAAGCTCAAGATCGAGGAAGAGGCGACCTTCGAGAGCGTCGTGAATGCCTTTGTCGACCTCATCAACACCCAGGACGGCGGCGACCCGCTCGTCAACGCCATCCCCAACGTCCAGTTCAACGCCATCCTGCTGACCGCGCGCGACGCCGGCCCACTGGGCAACGACGTCACCGTGGAGCGGGCCAACAGCAACGAGGAGTCCACCACCCTCGTCACGCTGAGCGGGGCCACCCTCACCGGAGGCCAGGACGCGGCCCAGATCGCGCCCTATGCGCTGGTGGCCATCCTCGGCGATAACCTGACCGATTTCACGAGCGAGGTTCGCGATCTCTCCGAGCCGCTCCCCTACCAACTGGCCAATACCCAGGTGTACTTCGACGGCAAACTGGCTCCGCTGGTGTTCGTCTCGCCCGATCGGATCGTGGCCCAGATGCCGGTCGAGATGGCCGGTTCCAACAGCGCTTCGGGCATCGTCCGCACGATCCGCGCCGACGGCTCCATCACCGTTTCGACGCCCGTGGCGGTGCGGCTGATCGCACAGAATCCGAACGTGTTCGACACCAACGAGAGCGTGCCCTCGCCCGGAATTGCCTTCCATTTCTCTTCGAGCGCGACGGGCTCCGTCCAGGTGGACGGCATCAATATCCGCGCCGGGGACAAGGCCATCATCAACATCAACGGCCGCGAGCATGTGTACATTGTTCAGGAGCACCCCGACCGGCTCGACGAAGACGGTGAACCGACCACCGACACCGCCGCGGAAGTCGTACAGGGCCTGGTCGACCTGATCAATGAACGTGATCCCGAAGTCGAAGCGTTCCCCGCCGGCATCTTCGCCACCCGCGTCCGCCTCCGTGCGCGGCTGCCCGGACCGCTCGGCAACGGCATTCCGTTCAGCGCCAGGGCCGTCGATGAAGGCGATTTCGATAACGCCACCGTCATCCTCACCGCGCTCAATACCCAGCTTTGCTGCGCCAATCAGGCGGGCGCCGTCATTACCGAGGACAACCCGGCCGTTCCCGGCGAAACCATCGTGGTCTACGCCACCGGACTCGGACTCGTGCAGCCCGAAGCCGCACGCGACGCCATGTTCAACGGCATCCCCTACAACGGCCCGGAGTACAACGAAGCCGTCGAGTTCGTCAGCTCCCTTGCCGGCGGCAAGACCGCCAATGTGCAGTTTGCGGGCCTGAAGCGCGGAACCATCGGCATTTATGAGGTCCACCTCGAACTGAACCCGGACCTGCCCACCAACCCGCGGACGAACGTCACCATCGCCCAGAGTTTCCAGGTGTCAAACATCTTCTTCATCCCGGTCGTCAACCCGATCCCCGGCGGCGGTTCCGGCGGACTCTGAGCATTCCCGGAAAGAAAGCGGGCCGGCTTCGCGCCGGCCCGCTTGTTTTGTCTGGGTTTGCGGAGCGGGCTAGAAGTAGAACTTCGCGCCCAGAACGGTCCGCCGGGCATCCAGCGTCGAGGTGTACTGCCCGAAGGTCCCGCTCACCTGCCGGCCGGCGGCGTCGAACCGCGCCGTCGTGTCCACGCCCTGGAAGCTGGCGTGGTTGAAGAAGTTGTAGAACTCGAACCGCAACTGCAGCCGGTAGCGGTCCTCGTTCCCGAACGGGATGTTCTTGTAGAACGAAACGTCGAAGACGTTCGTCCCCGGCAGGCGGAACACGTCCTTGGGCGCGTTGCCGATGCCCAGTTCCGCGCGGGTGGGCGGAGCGAAGACCGACGTGTTCAGGTGCCGCAGTTCGGTGCGCTCGCTCTTCGGCAGGATCGGGTTCGACAGCACGTTGATGCGGCTGTCCACGCCCGCTCCGCTGCCGCCGGTCAGATCCTGCGCCGCCACCAGCGAGTAGCCCACGCCCGACGGCGCGCCGCTGATCAATGACGTCACGCCGGCGAGATCCCAGTTGTCGAACACCCATTTGGCGACGGGGTTGTCCCACACCTTGCTCAGTTTCGGGATGTTGTAGGTGTAGTTGACCACGAAGTTGTGCGTGCGGTCGAAGTTCCCCTTGCCGTAGTTGCGCATGCGGAAGTCGAGGAACGGATTGATGGCGTCGTTGTTGCCGTTGACAAAATTCATTGTCTTCGACCACGTCCACGACACGCCATACATCAGCCCGTTGGACATCCGCTTGTTCACCTGCGTCTGCAGCGAGTGATAGTTCGAATTCGAGGCCATCTCGATGTACTGAATGTCGGCATAGCCCGGATTCGGCCGCAGGAAGTTATCCGGCAGCGGCGTGTTGCCCGTCGTCGGATCGATGCTCGACGGCAGGAAGCGCGTCCCGTAGGGCACCGCGTTGAAACTGCGCCGGTGCAGGAGATTGCGCCCGACGCTGCCGACATAGGCCGTGTCCAGCACCGTGCCCCAGCCAATGCTCTGCTGGATGCCGAAGCTCCAGTTGTAGACGCGCGGCGGCTGGTAGGTCCGCTCGATGGCGAAGGTCCCCGGAGGCGACGTCCGGAACGGGCTCGCCAGCAGGTCGGCCATCGTCACGTAGGTGGCCGTGTTGGTGATGGTGTTCGGCGGTTGTTCGCGAAGCTGAATGATCTGATCGTCGTTGAAACGGTCATAGAAGATACCCACTCCGCCGCGAATCGCCGTCTTGCCGTTGCCGAACACGTCGAGAGCAAACCCAAGACGCGGCGCCAGTTGGATGCCGGGCGTGTCCATGATCTTCTCCCGGAAGATGTTCATGCCCTGAAACGGCGACAGGGGACTCGATGCGAATTGCCCGATGACGGCCGCCGGGACGAACTGCTGCGTCACCGGGTCGAAGCCCACGCGCTGGTTCGCCGCATTCCGGATCGGCTGGATCAGCGGGGGCTGTTTGGTCCGGTCATAGACGGCCGGATCCCAGGCCGCGAGTTCATCGCCCGCGCTCCAGGTCGGCTGGATGAAGTAGAAGCGCATCCCGAGGTCGAGCGTCAGCCGCCGGTTCACTTTCCACGTGTCCTGCGCGTACCACTCCACGTTCAGGTAGCGCCCGTGCCCGTGGGGGTGGTTGGTCGCTTCCGTGTAACTCTGCACGCTGCCCAGCATCGCGTTCGAGTACGCGTAGTTCGTCTCGAACGGATTGTTCACATCACGGTTGAAGTTAAACGTTCCATTGAAAGCAGACCCGCGCTGCGCGTTGCGGGTCGTCTTTTCGACGTACACCCCGAACTTCATGTTGTGCGGGCCGGTCAGCCACGAGAAGTTGTTGTTCCAGTTCCAGATGTTGTTGGTCCCGAAGAACGGATACCGCGCCTCGATGTTGAGGACGCCCGCATTCGGCACGCCGCCGAAGTTCGCGTTCGGTATCAGATCGTCCGGATTCGCCGACGGATAAAACTGCGGCAGGTTGAGCCCGATCTTCGACCGCACATTCCGGTTGAAGCCTTCCTCGTTCAGCGGTCCCACCGTCTGCTTCGCGCGGTTGATGCCGAACGTGAACTCGTTCACCTTCGTCGGACTGAACGTGTGAATGAGCGTCGCCACCGACCCCACCGAGCGGATGTCGTAGATGATCGGCAACTGCGGCCAGCTTGAACTCGCCAGCACGAAATCAAACTGCCCCTTGAAGGCTTCATAGTCCTGAATGCCTCTCCAGTAGAACTGCGTCCTCGGGCCGATATTCCAGTCGATGCGCAGGATCGAATCGCGACGTGGTTGATCGACCGTTGACTGGATCAAGGCATTGAACGAGCGCGCCGGATCCACCGCATTCGGCAGCGGCAGTATGTTCAGAAGAGCCTGCCCGTTCCGGTTCAGCCGGTTCGCCGGAATCACGTTGCCCGGGAAGGGCGTCCGGTTGTTTGTCGGATCCCAGATCGGAATCAAGGCGCCGTTCTGGTCCCGGGTATCCGAAAAATTGCCCTGCCGCTCGATCGCCGTGGGGAACGTCCGCCGGACCAGGTTGGTCGGATAGTTGCGCGGCAGGAACTCCTGCGACCAGAAGAAGAACAGCTTGTCCTTCTCCTTGTTGTACTCGCCCACCGGAATCGGCCCGCCCAGAAAGTAACCAGGGTAGTGGAACCGGTACCGCGGCCGGGGCAACCCGTCGCGATTCCTGAAGAACTCGTTCGCGTTCAGCGCTTCATTGCGGTGAAAATAGTAGGCGCCCCCCTTGAAGTCCCGCGTTCCGCTCTTGATCACCGTGTTGATCGTGCCGCCCGACGACCGGCCATATTCCGCCTGATAGTTCGTCAGAAGCACCTTGATCTCCGCCACCGCGTCGATCGAGGGCGCCAGATAGGGACCCGTCATCGATCCCGTGTCCAGCGACGAAACTCCGTCGAGCGTCAGATTCAACGTGCCCGTCCGGCCGCCGTTGATGCTCACGCTGCTCAAATTGTTCCAGCCCGGCGCATTCCGGTTCTGCGTGTCCACCACGCCAGGCAGTATCTTCAACAGCCCCAGATAGTCGCGCCCTTTCAACGGAACATTCTGTGTCTGTTCGGTCGAAATCAAACCGCTGCGCTCGGCCGATTGCGTCTGCAGGCGCGCTACCTCCGCCACCACTTCCACCGTCTGCGTCAGGTCGCCCACCTCCATCGCCATCGTGCCCAGCACCAGACGTTCTGTCGCGCTGAGCGTCACGCCCGTCTTATCGAGGCGCTTGAAACCCTTCGCCGTCACGCTCACCCGGAACGTGCCGGGCAGAATTTGGGTGAATACGAAATCACCCGCACTCCCCGTTTTCACCTGCCGGGTCTGGCTGGTCTGCACATTGACCAGACTGACCTCGGCATCGGGAATGGTGGCCCCCGTCTGGTCGGTCACCGTCCCTGTAATCGTACCCGTTAGCCCTTGGCCGCATAGCATGGCGGCACTGGCAAGAATGAAACACCCGATACGTAAAGATCGATGCATTCACACGGCACTCCAAGCCGTGGGGCGAAACTATCACAGCGATTCATCGGTGAATATCCATCTTTCGATGTATTCGCCATTAAGGCGGCCTCCGACCCGCGCGGGTCCGCCGGCATTTGCCCGAATACTGTGGTTCTTCACACCACAATGCGCGAAATATGTGTCTTCCGAAAGAGAAAACGCCTGTTGCCGCCTGAAGGACGACGGAGCGGTTTGCCCCATCCGGCCATTGTGATAGTCTACCCATCGCTATGATCAAGTACCCCGCCCGTGCGGTTCTATCTTTCCTCCTGGTGTGTGCCGCCGCTTCTGCCCAGGAAGAGTTCGTCCCGATCGAGGGAGGACACCTCCCCGGCCGCCCCGGCGTGCGCGTCGAGAGCTTCGAGATGGCCGACACGCCTCTCACCAATGCCCAGTACGCCGAATTCCTCCGCGCCACGGGCTATCGCCCCCCGGAGCACTTCGTTAAAGGCACGCCCCCGCGCGGCTTCGAGAACCATCCGGTGATCTTCGTCAACCGCTACGACGTCTACGCCTACCTGCAATGGCGTTCGAAGAAGGAAAACCGGATCTACCGGCTTCCGCTCTCCGCCGAGCACGAATATGCCGCCAAAGCCGGGCGCGACGGCCTCAAATACGTCTGGGGCGATGCCGATCCCGCCGGCAAAGCCAACTTCGCCGATAGCGACCGCGACTACACCGCCTGGCACAAGTTCCTGAAGCCCGTAAAATCCTACGAACCCAATCCGTGGGGCCTATACGACATGTCCGGCAACGTCTGGCAGATGGTCGGCAACGAGTACGAACTCGCCGGACGCCAGTGGATCTTCCGCCTGACCCACCCGATGGAGAAGGATGGCGGCGTGGCGGGCGGATCGTGGGCGCGCAGCGCCGCCTACCTGCCCGTCCAGACCCGCGGCGGCGTCAGCCAGGGCATCCGCCACCCGGACCTCGGCTTCCGCCTGGTCCGCGAACCCCTTGGCTCCACCCACTTCCACCGCCAACCCCGCCGCCTCGTCGCCCTCCCCGCCGCGTCCGGCGTCTTCCTCTCCTGGCAGATGCTGCCCGGCGATGCCGCCGGCTATCACGTCTATCGCTCCCCGAGGCTCGACGCCGCGGGCGTCCGGATCACCTCCGCGCCCGTCACCTCCTCCACCAGTTACCTCGACACCTCCGCCCCGGCCGGCGTCCGCCAGCATTACCGCATCCGCCCCGTCGCCTCCGATGGCCGCGAGTCCGCCCCCTCCGAATGGGCCTCGGTCACCCCCGGCGCCGCCCCCACCAACGTCGCCGCCGTCTTCGATCCCAGCCCCACCCAGGGCGACTGCACCCCCATGTTCGGCGACCTCGACGGCGACGGCAAACTCGATATCCTGTTCCGCTGCAACAACGGCATCCGCGAAAACACCCGCGACCCCGGCCTGCCCGTCGAACTCGAAGCCTTTACCTCCTACGGCAAACAACTCTGGCGCAAACCCCTCATCGATTACGACAATTGCTACGGCAATGCCAACAATTCGCCGGTCCTGATCTACGATTTTAACGGCGACGGCAAAGCCGAAGTCGCCGCCCGCATGCTCGTCAACGGCAGCGTCGATCTCGCCATCCTCGACGGCATGACCGGCAAAATCCTCCGCCGGACCCCCTGGCCCGAGATGGCCACCGACCATTCCGGCACCTCCACCCGCGTCCACATGGCCGTCGCCTACCTCGACGGCAAACGGCCCTCGCTCGTCACCCAGACCGGCCTCTATGAAAACGAACGCTTCCACGCCTGGGACCCCGCCAATCTGGAGCAGATCTGGGAGTTCAACAGCTATGGCGCCACCAGCGGGTCCGGCTCCCACCATGTCGATATCGCCGATGTCGATGGCGACGGCCGCGACGAAGTCTTCAACGGAACCACCCTCCTGAACCCCGACGGCACCATCAAATGGGCGATCCACCGCGCACACCCCGACATCGTCGCCATCAAGCACATCCTGCCCGGAACGAAGGGCCGCCAGGTCTTCTATGTTGTCGAAACCTCCACGCACGCGGGCGCTTATCTGGTCGACGCCGCCACGGGCAAAATCATCTGGAAACTGAACCGCGAGGATGACCCGCGCTGGACCCACGCCCACATCGGCTGGGCCGCCGACATCTCCGCAGCTCACCCCGGCATGGAGATGCTGACCAACCGCGACGGCCACCTCGCCAAAGAGACGGTCCTGTTCGGTTCCGATGGCAAAATCCTGATGGAGGGCTTCCCGGCCCGCTACCGGCCCGTCAACTGGACCGGTTCCGACGCCCGTGACCTCGTCAGCCCCGACGCCCGCGAACTCGCCCGCTTCGACGGCGCGAAGCTGACACCCGCCTCCGCCCCCGCGCCCTCGGCCGCGGCCTGCAACGTCATCATGGTCGGCGATCTTCTGGGCGACTACCGCGACGAGATCGTCTGCTCCCGCCCGGGCGAAGGCGGCCGCCGCCAGATCGTCATCCTGACCAACGCCACCCCCAGCCGCAAAGAGATCACCCGGACCGCCTCCCGCGAGTACCGCCTCTGGCTCGCCCGCAACCTCGGCGCAGGCTATGGCTCCTACTTCGAGTGGCAACCCGAATAGCCGCCCGCCCGATCCGTTAGCCTGAAGCAGGAGGCCCCACTTGAAGAAATGGACCATCGCCGCGCTCACGCTGGCCGCCCTCGTGGCCGGACTGGCCGCGGTCACCCGCATCGCCGGTGGCTGGTGGGAAAAAAACACGCTCGACCGCCGCGCCCAACTGGAATCGGCCCGGCCTCTCCCCCTGCCGGCATCCGCCGAGCCTCCCGCCGTGGTCCAACGCTACCTCGAGAGGGCCGCCCCCGCCACGCGCGCCGCCGTCCGTCTGGCACGCCTCCAGCACGAAGGCGAATTTCTGCTCGGCCCCGGCCGCTGGAAGCCTTTCTCCTCCACGCAGTTGGTCACCACCAACCCGCCCGGCTTCGACTGGGACGCCCGGATGCCGCTCGCGCCCGGTCTGCCGGTGTTGGTGCGCGACGGCTACCAGCGAGGCGAAGGCATGATGCGCGCGGCAGTCTTCGGTCTCTTCAACGTGGCCCGCGTCGAGGGCGGCGGCGCGATGGCCGAAGGCCAGTTGCTCCGCTATCTCGCCGAAACGCCCTGGTATCCGACCGCCCTCCGCCCCGGCGGCGGCGTCGAGTGGAAGGCCCTGACGGAGTCAACGGCCCGGGCGCGCCTCAAGGACGGCCCGGTGACCGCCGTGCTCGACTTCGAATTCGGGCCCGACGGCCTGGTCTCTGGCGTCTTCGCCGCCGCCCGCGGCCGTGAAGTCGACGGCCGGATCGTGATGACCCCCTGGGCCGGCCGCTTCCGCAAGTATGAGAAGCGCGACGGCATGCTGATCCCGGTCGAGGGCGAAGTCGAATGGCGCCTGCCCGAAGGCCCCCAGGTCTACTGGAAGGGGCGCGTCACCCGCGCCTCCTGGGAATAACCGGGATGGCGGAACTCTCTCGCCGCTCTTTTCTGCTCGGTCTCGGCGCCGCCGCCCCCGGCGACCGCGTCCGCGGTTACTTCTCTGATTTCAACGCCTTCCCGGGAGAGCCGGTCGAGTCACACATCCCCGATGAACGGTCGTTCGAGTGGGTGATGGACCTCTGCCCGCGGTTCGAATGTCCCGACACCTGGGTCGAGCGCGTCTACTACTACCGCTGGTGGTCGCTCCGGAAACATCTGCGGAAGACGCCCGCGGGCTTCATCTTCACCGAATTCCTGCGCCCCGTCCGCCACGCCACGGACTATAACGCCGTCAGTTGCGCCCTCGGCCATCACATCGCCGAAGCCCGCTGGCTCGCCGATCCGGTCTATCTGGACGAATACCTCCGCTTCTGGCTGACCTCCGGCCAAGGCCGCGGTTTCCAGCGGCACTACCACGCCTTCAGCAACTGGACCGCCCACGCTGTCTTCCAACGATGGCTCGTGGATGGACGGACGCCCGCCCTGCTGGCCCTGTTCGACCAGTTGTTGGCAGATTATGCCTTCTGGGAGCGCGAACGCCTGCTGCCATCGGGCCTTTTTTGGCAATATGACGTCCGCGACGGCATGGAGGAATCCATTTCGGGCGGCCGGAAGGCCAAAAACGCCCGTCCGACCATCAACAGCTACATGTTCGGCAACGCCCGCGCGCTCGCCCGGATCGCGCGGATCGCCGGACGCCCGGCCATCGCCAAATCATTCCAACAAAAGGCCGAACGCCTCCGCGCGCTGGTCGAAAACACCCTCTGGGACCCCGAAGCCCGCTTCTACAAACCCAGGCTCGAGAACGGCGCGCTGGCTGGAGTCCGCGAACAGATCGGCTTCACCCCCTGGTTCACCGGACTCCCCGGCGCCCGCGGCGGCCGCGCCGAGGCCTGGCGGCAGTTGCTCGACCCCGAAGGCTTCCACGCCCCGTTCGGGCCCACCACCGCCGAACAGCGGCATCCCGGCTTCCAGATCGCCGAATCGGGCGACGATTGCCAGTGGAATGGCCCCAGTTGGCCGTTTTCGACGACAGTCACGCTCACCGCGCTCGCCAATCTGCTCGAATCCGGCGTCCGCGCGCCGGTTTCCGTCCGCGACTACTTCGAGACCTTCCTGATCTACGCCCGCAGCCACCAGATCCGCCTCGAGATCGGAAGAGCACGGGC
>DNFG01000477.1 GCA_003487005.1 Bryobacterales bacterium | reverse complement strand
CTGCGGGGATGGCGGACGCGGATCATCGTGCGTCCTTCGAGATCGAGATCGGGAGGGACGACGAGGCAGCCTGCGGCGGAGGCGACGGCCTCGCGGCGTGCCTTGGCGGAGACGACGAAGGAGATGTCGGATGCTCCCGCGGCTTCGAGGGGAGCGGCGGCGGTGATGGTGCGGTCGCCATCGCCTTCGAAGGTGGCGCCGAGCAACTCGGCGAGGTCGAGAACGCGCAAAGTGGGCCTCCGGGTGGTCATCAATTCATCTTCAGTGTATGCGGGCCGGATGCGGGTATGCTCATAGAGGAATGGCAGTGGACCCTTCAGCTTACGTGGCGCCGACGGCGCGAGTGGATCCGGGGGCGGTGATCGGGCCGCGGACGCGGATCGGCGAGTATTGCGTGATCGAAAGTGATGTGGTGATCGGCGCGGATTGCCTGTTCGAGCCGTACGTGTATATCAAGCGGTGGACGACGATGGGCGATGGGAACCAGGTTTCGGCGGGGTGTGTGTTCGGCACGGATCCGTTTGACAAGGGATTCACGGGGGAGAGGAGTTATTTGCGGATCGGGCACGGGAACATCATCCGGGAGCACTGGACGATTTCGCGGGGGACGGCTCCGGAGTCGGTGACGCTGGTTGGGGACGGGAATTTTGTAATGGGATCGGGGCACATCGCGCACAATGCGGTGGTGGGGTCGAATGCGACGATTGCGAGTTGCACGCTGCTGGCGGGCTATGTGGAGGTGGAGGATCGGGCATTTATCTCGGGCGGGGTGGTGGTGCATCAGTTTTCGCGGATCGGGACATTGGCCATGATCGGGGGGAATGTGCGGGTGAACAGCGACGTGCCGCCGTATTTCATGTACGCGGACTTCAATGTGGCGGCGAAGGGGTTGAACCTGGTGGGATTGAAGCGGGCCGGGTTTGGGCGGGACCAGATCACGGCACTGAAGCGGGCCTATCAACTGCTTTACCGGGAGGGATTGAGACTGGAGGAGGCGCTGGTGCGGATCGAGGAGGAAGTGGGGACGGCGGAGGCGAAGCATCTGGTGGAATTCGTGCGAGGGAGCAAGCGGGGGATCTGCCGGGAATAGGGTAGAAACGTTGCGGAAGAGGGGGCAGGGACGGTAGAATGGGGACTGGTTCGCAAGTGCGCCCGTAGCTCAGCTGGATAGAGCAACTGGCTACGAACCAGTAGGTCGGGTGTTCGAATCACTCCGGGCGCACCATTTCAAATCAATCACTTAGCCGTTTAATTCGGCTTCCCTTTTTCCCCAGAGACAGCAACAGAGACAGCAACGCGGCTGAAGACGCGTTCCATGGTCCGCACCGCGCGCGCCTCGGAATCCGGTGTCGCGTGCAAATAATGCTCCTGCGTCGTGCGAGTATTCGAGTGCCCAAGCACCACCGCGACCTCCTCATCGGTCAGGCCCGCTTCAAATAGCAGGCTTGCGGCCGTCGCCCGTAGGGTGTGGAAGGCGATATAAGGAAGGCCCGACGCCTTCACCAGCTTCCGGTACTCCCGCGCCAGGTTGCTCACGTCCAGAGGCGTCCCGCGCCGCGTGCTGAAGACCCGGCCCGACTCCTCCCAATCGCCCGCCGCCCATTCCCGCTCGTGGTCCTGATTGTGTTTGCAGGCCGTCAGAAGCTCCCCGAGGCCCAGGGCGAACGGAACCCGGCGCCGGCTTGCGCGCGTCTTTGGCGAGCCCACCACGAGCGCACCGTCTACGCGCTGCTGCGTCCCCCGGATATGGAAGTAGCCGCCCTCGAAGTCGACGTCCACCCAGGACAGCGCCAGCGCCTCGCCCTGCCGCACGCCGAAGCACAGCGCCAGGCGGAAAAGAGCTTCGAGGCGATGCCCGCGGATCACCGCAAGGAAACGGTTCGCCTCGCTCACACTCCAGACCCGCTTCTCCGTATCGGGCTTGGGAGGCAGCTTCACCAACTCGGCCACGTTGCGTTGCACCAGGTCCCACTTCATCGCCTGATTCAGCGCCGCCCGCAGGGTGTCGCGGATGTTCTTCACGCTATGCGGCGCGAGGCCGGATTGCGCCTTCTCATTGATGAACCGCTGCACGTCCTGAGGCCCGAGCGCCGCCAACTGGAAGCGTCCGAGTCCCGGAATCAAATGCCCGTCGATGGCCCAACGGTACGACTGCACCGTCTTGGGTTTCACGGTCAAGCGGACCGCCTCATCCAGCCAGCGCGTCAGAAAGTGCGAGATAGTCTGCCGCTCCACTCGCACCGGCCGCCCGTCCTCCAATTGCCGTTTCGCCTCATCCAGCTTCCGCACGACTTCGCCTTGAGTCTTCGCCGCGAAGTACTTCCGATCCGGACGGCCGTTCGCTTTCCAGCCGATCCACAGGCAGGCTTCCCAACGCTGCTTCGACTCGACCCAGTAGACGGAGCCGTCACGGTTTGGTCTCTTCACCATCGGTTACAGGCTCCCCATCTTCAGGTCTTTGCGGCTTCAACCGAGAGCTATTAAAGAAACGCAGGCATCCGAGCATCAAATGGCCGAAGGCGTCGATTGTCTCCGAGGGTAAGGTCCTGATACAGCCCTGCCAGACGCGGAGTTTTGTTTCTTCACCCTTCCTGACCTCGAAGGGGATGACAATAGAAGTGACCGAACCGCCCTGAAGTTCGCGCCTCAATCCCATCTCGAATCCTGCTTCTTCATCTCGTCTTAGGCCCGCTAAGGCGTCCTCAAGCGCTTCGTTCATGAGCTCCTGTGTAGTCGCGTGCCTGAGAACTTTCAAGTTCTGCAATCTCTGGAACTGATCTTCGGTGCAGTAGAACTTGATCTGCCGTGGCTTGTCTCTCACGACACCTCCAAAAATCCCTTGAATATGTGAGTGCGCTATGTCATAGTGAACTCAAGCGGAGAAATCAGTTCACTCTGACACTCTGAACTATAGCACGCACAAAGGAGAACGCCCGTGGAAAAACTATTCCTGCGCCCATCTGAAGTGGGACCACTTATCGGGTTTGGCAAAACGATGGTCTACAAATTGATTCAGAGCGGGGAACTCCCGTCTCGACGCATCGGAAAGAGCATTCGTGTATCGGTCGCGGCGTTGGAGAAGTGGGCGGATGAGAAGGGCGTTCAATTCGCCAAGGCCATTCACCGGCGCAAGAGTCCCACCGCTCATAACCACCGTCCCCGGAAAGGTGGCAAGTGATGAGCACCACCACGACGCCCCCTCGTATCGAGATCATTTGCGCGGCCGACCCGGAGCGCGCCGCGATGATCGAGACGTTTCTCGGAGTCCTCGATAGCGAGCTCTGGCTTGGCAACTTCATGCGCGGATTGTGCTTGATCGTTCAGCTACGCGGCCTAGACAACGTCGCCCAGGACCCGGCCCAGGTCCGCGAGCTCCTCGACGCCGAAATCGAGCAGTTGGATATTGATCTGGAGTACGGCCGCAAGCTCGCGCGGATCTATCCGACGCTCTTTCAGCAAGGGGGCGATGCCGCGTGAACCCCGCGCCCGCAAAGGGGGAGAGGGGAATAGTTGTTACGACAACTATTTCGGATCCACCCGCCCGCCGATTCCG
>DNFG01000110.1:15064-19847 GCA_003487005.1 Bryobacterales bacterium | reverse complement strand
TTGGGAGCCACAAAAAAGCCCGATTCGTTCGTCTGCACGCGACGTTCAAACCGGGTAGATTCGTTCGTGATAGTGACTTGGGCCGTGGCAATGACGCCGCCTGAAGCGTCTCTCACCGAACCCGTGATCGTGCCGGCGTCGGACTGGGCCAACGCCGGAATAACTGTAAAGCAGAGCATCGCGGCCACAAAGACCGCAATGGAACTGACTCGGTTCATTCCGTCCTCCTGGAACGTCATGGCGGCGCGCTCACGCGCGCCAACTTTCAATCAGGAATCAGGGCCGCAGCTTCATTACGGAGCGGGTCACCAGCGGTCTGCGGCGCCGCTTCACGATGCAATTCTCCGTAATTTTGAAAGACCCGTGCGAGACCAAAATTCCCTGCTTATCAGCATAGTCCAGCCTGCATTAAAGACCAAGTAGTTCTACTCAAATACGAGCCTATCTTACGACAGTATCGTGCGATGCGCCGTCTCGGCCTTCCCTCTCCCGCACCAGGAATGAAACGATTTCATTCCTGATGAGATCGTTGACTATTGACATGCTCACGCGTTCGGCCTCAGACTGAATCACACCACGATTTGCCGGAGAGGGAGGATTCATGGCCAAGTCAATCAGCGGCTCCGTGGGGCGTGGTGGACGCAATCACCCGCCTCGGGACGTGCTGACGGTCCAGTACCTCCTGAACTGCGTTCCGGCTTCGAAGGGCGGACCGAAGATTGAACTGGTGCTCGACGGGATCTGCGGCCCCAAAACCATCCAGGCAATTGACGCTTTCCAGAGGCGCTGTTTCAATTCCGGTGACGGACGGGTGGACCCCGGTGGACAGACGCTCCGCGCGCTGCAGCAGTTCGACCCGGCACCCGGACAGGCACTCGGTCCCGGCGCCGGCGGCAAGGGCGCTCCGGGCGGGAAATCGGCTCCCTGGGAGAAGGCAGGCTTCGGCCCGGGCGCAAAGACCGGATTCGGCCCCTTTCACAAGGATCCGTTTCAGCAGAAAGGCGATCCTTTTCACAAGGCGGCTCACAAACAGGGTCCGGGGGGAACGCAAGGCGGGGATCCTTACCACAAGATCGGATCTCCCGCGCCTGCGCCGGGCGGAAAATTCGGTGGCGAACCGTCCTCCAAGGGCGGGTTTAAGCAGGGTCCCGGCGGTAAGTTCGGCTGATGGCGGACGGAGCGGAACTCACGGCATTCGTCCGGGAAGTCGTCCTCCCTGGGAGTGCCGGGACACGCCCCCGGGTAAACCCGGAGGCGTGCCGTTTCCGCTTGCGGACTGCCCGCTCGCCCATCCATCGCTGGGGGCTGTTCGCCGCGGAGGCCATCCCCGCTCGCAGACGGGTGATCGAGTACACCGGCCAGCACATTGGCCCGCGTGAGGCGTTGCGGCGCAACATCCGCCCACAGATCTACCTGTTCCGCACGGGGGCGCGCCGGTACATTGATGGCGCCATTGGCGGCAGCGGAGCGCAATACGTCAACCACGGCTGCCAACCCAACCTGACGGCGCGTATCCGGAAAGGCCGGGTGATGCTGGTCAGCCTCCGGCGGATCGAACGGGGAGAAGAATTACTCTATGACTACAGGCTGGGCGGAGGAATAGACGATCTTCCATGCCGCTGCGGCGCCCCCTCCTGCCGGGGCACCATGAGACCCGCGCGGCCGGACCCCCGTGAGGACCCGGCCGCTCGCAAACCCTAGTTGCAGCCCGGGCCGGTCCGGTTCTGCGGGCCGGTGCGGTTGCCACGCCGGGGTCCGTTGCCCTGGCCGTTGCGAGTGGCGCCGCCGCGTCGCTGAATTCCCGAACCGTCGCGCGGGCCCGTCCCCTTGCCCTGCATGGCCGTGCCGTTGCCCGTGACGGGGACTGGGGCCGGACTCTGGGCGGCCGCCGAACCAGCCGCCAGAATCATTCCCGCTGCAAATGTCATGGTGATGAGAAGGTGTTGCATCAGTTTGAATCTCCTGTCCTTCAGAACGCGGAAATGCGGCCCGGGTTGACACCTTTCAGATCTCTTTAGCGCTTTTATTGTCTCTGGCGTACCACCGGAGGGTGGCAATGACTCGGAGAGAGTCCCGTGCTTCTTCCAGCGATGTCCTCACCGTCTGGCTGGACCAGTCAACCTTGCGGTGAAAGGATTCCGGAATCGCGGTTCCTTCTCTGCCGGGGTGATCGTTTCCACTGCGGGAGGACAGTCGCCAGGAGGCCTGATGCCGCGGAGCACGACGGCTGCTCCAACCCAGCAGGACGGGGTCAACTCAGCCGGGCGGCAAGTTCGCGATGGAGCCACTCGGCGAGACGGGGCCGCTCGTAGCGCCGGATCTCCTCCCAGTCCGGCTCGAAGGAGGGCGGACCATCCTTCAGGCGTGCCCAGGCGTTCAGCAGCAGTCGCTCGACGGCGCCGCCGTCGTCGTGGGGGGCGCACCAGCCACCCCGGGTCGCCGCCAGGAGGCGGTCCACTTCGCCACCACTGGGCGACAGCGCAAGCACCGGGCGACCCAGGGCGAGGTACTCAAACAGCTTGCCGGGCAGGCTGAAGTCGTTCGTCATGGTGAGCAGAAGGTAATCGCACTCGGCAGCGAGCCGCAATGCCTCCTTCTGGGGCTGAAAGCCGAGCAGTCGAACCGGGCTGAGCCGCTGATCAAAGATGCTCGTCTCCGTCTCGGCAATGCGCCCGATGAAGCGGGTTTCGATGTTGGCCCGGATGTCCGCGGGGAGGCGATCGACCGCGTCAAGGTAGAAACGGGGCGAGGCGGTACTGTAGGCGGTGCCCATGTGCCCCACAATCATGCGGCCATCCGGCCGGCGGGGCGGAGGCGGGGCCGCGGCGATCGAGCCTGGATCATATCCGTTGGGAACCATCGCCCACTTCCCGTCCGGTTGCTCGGGATAACGGCTGCGGATCTCGCTCAGCGAGGAGTCCGTAACGGCGAGGACAAGATCGGAAGTCTCGATGGTCTTGCGCTCAATGGCCTCGGCCTGAAGGCGGCCGCGCTCGCTGCTGTAGAAGTCAAAGTCGGTCAACATGAACCGCAGCCATTCATCCCGGAAGTCGCTCACCAGCCGGACTTCCGGACAACGGCGTTTGAGTTCGATCCCCGTCATCAGGACCGAGAACGGCGGCGCCGTGGTCATGACCGTGTCGATGCCGTAGCGGCGGATGATCCGTTCGCCGGCGCGGACGGCGAAGCTCTTCCAGAGAACCTGCGGATCGGGCGTCAGGGGGCGGCGGATCAGGTCTTTCACCTTGGACGAAATGCGCCCCGGAGGGCGCGCCGGGGCGTTCGGCTTTGAGCGGCCGCCGAAAAACATCTCCCAGACCCGCTTGCGCAGGTAGAAGGGCGGCTCGGGCGTGAAGGTCCGGTGGACTTGCACACCGCGGGGGATGTGATCCAGCAGGCTTTCATCGCGAACGGGAGAGGCTGCGTTGCGCGCGGTGAGAACATGAACTTCAATGCCCAGGTCCGGCAGGTACTTCGCAAAATTCAGAACGCGTTGCACGGAGATTCCGCCAAATGGCGGGAAGGCATAAGTGACCAGAAGCAGTTTTCGCGGAGTCATGGGCGATCAGTTCGCGGCGTGAAAGACTTCCCGGACAGTCGAGAAGGAAAATTCCCGAAGCAGGCGCCGGAGTTTGCCTTCCATCCCCGCAAGACCAAGGTAGGTCCGCCAGCGGGCGACGGCGCCGCGCGCGAGGCGTGGCTGGCCGGGATCCAGTTCCCACGGGTGGAGATAGAGGCAGGCGGCGCGGCATTCCTGGAAGTTGACACGCCGGAGGCCGGCCGCGGTGTAGCGGTAAGGCAACAGACGCAGATAGCCGCCGCCGCCGATTGGCGCGACCTGGCCGCCGGTCAGTTCGACCGTGGCGGCAGGCACTTCCGTGAGCGGACCGGAAGCGGTTTCGATGGTACTGACATGGCGGTTGAAGCCGGGCACGCCGTAGCGGTCGTGGACGATCGGATAGATGCTGGAGTCGTGGGTAAATCCAAGGCTGGCAAGCACTTCCAGCGCCCACCAGGACTTGCGCGTGATGGAGTAGCTGGGTGCCCGGTACGCGCGGGGGCGGATTCCGCAAGCCTGTTCAATCACATCGCAGGCGCGCTCGGTGTCGGCCCGGAATTCCTCCGGAGTCAGGTCGTAGACCAGGCGATGCCAGTAGCTGTGGCAACCGATCTCGTGGCCCGCGGCGGCGATATCGCGCACGAGAGCGGGATGGCGTTCGGCCACCCAGCCCAGAATGAAAAAGGTTCCCTTGACCCCGGCCTCGGCGAACAAGTCGAGGGTATGGCGAGTGGCCGACTCGACACGGGAGGGCAGCGCGTCCCATTGGTCCACCGGGGCGGAAACAGCGAGTTCGGTGGGATGGAAGTAGTCTTCCACATCCACACTGATTGCGTTGACGATGCCGGCCATTCGAGAGCAGTATAGCTGACTGGCCCCGTCTCAGGCCCCCACGGAAGTACTATACTCTGGGGTTCTGCCCGTCCGCCATGCTGCGCCGTGTGTTCGCCATGTGTACCTTCGGGGTCCTCGCCGTCAGCGAGCGGCCGGGGCGAGTGCTGCCCATGGAGGGGGTCCGGGGGGTGGGCATGCTGCTGGTGTTCCTCGCCCATTGTACGGTGATCTTCCGGGACTGGATCGCGCCAGAATCGCTGATGGACACGCTCGCCGGGAGGGTCTTCGTGATCGGGCAGACGGGCGTTGACATGTTCTTCGTGCTGTCCGGGTACCTGATTTACAGCCTCGCTCTCGGGCATCGGGGATCGTGGCGGAGGTTCCTGGCTC
>DNFG01000110.1:13118-14764 GCA_003487005.1 Bryobacterales bacterium | reverse complement strand
CTGGCTCTTCCGGGTGAAGGGCGGCTACCGGAGACGGGCAGGTGGCTCTACCTCGCCCAGTGCGTGATGTTGCTCCCCGGGTTTTTCGACATCCGGCCATTGTTTGCAGTGGCCTGGTCGCTGAGTTACGAGGCGGCCTACTATCTGTCGGCGCCGCTGCTGGTGGCCGTGGCGGGTTTGCAGCGCCGCGGGGTCCGAACCAGGGTCCTCATCATCCTGGCTGGCGGCTTGGCCTATACAGCCGCCGTCTGGTTCCGGTTTCCGGAGCAGTGGCCCGCGGTGGCCTTCTCGCCATGGCACCACTGGCGGCTCTTGCTCTTTCCGGCCGGAATGCTGGCTTACGAAGCGGTGAAGTCCGCGGGACGGCTGGATTGGCGGTGGCATTGGGTGGCCGTGAGCGCCCTTTTCGTCGCTTTCGGGCCCTTTCTTCTCTGGGTGGCAAACCCCCTGTTTCAGCAGCCTTGGCCCGGTCTGCTGCGAGCAGGGGTGCTGGGCGTGGCGACGGGGGTGGCCTTTGTGGCGGCGTTTAGTGGACCGGGAGTGCTGGCGGCGGTGTTTTCTTGGGCGCCGCTGCGTTGGCTGGGTAACCTCAGCTATTCCTTCTACTTAGTGCATGGCCTGGGGCTGCATCTGGTGGCCATGGCGGCGCGGCCGTGGGCGGAGGCGCCGTTCTGGGGGCTGTGCGCGGCGGGCTTTTTGGCGGCTTCCGCGGTGTCCTTGGCGCTGTTTTTTGCCGTGGAACGGCGATATTCGCTGCGGGCGCCGCGGTTTCAGGGGAGGGCGTAACTGGTCAGGGTCTGGGTGGTGGTGGAGCGCCAGTCCTTCAGAGGCGGGGCGCCCTGCTGGGCGAACCAGTGCGTCAAAGTACGCGAAAAGGGCGCAGTTTGCGTTGATTTGGACGCCAGATTGTGCTCTTCGTGCGCATCTTCGCGCAGGTCGTAAAGTTCCTGTTCGCCGGTATCGCGTTCGAGATACTTCCAGCGCTCCGTCCTGAGGCCGCGGAGGCCGGAGTATTCAAAGAAGAGGGTGTCGCGCTGCCACGAAGGGCGGCGGCCGCGCAGAAGGTCCGCGTAGCTGAGGCCGGCGGTCTGGTGGGGATTGGCGATGCCGAGGTAGTCGAGGAGGGTGGCCAGGAAATCGTAGGAGGAAACCATGGTGGATTCAACGCGTCCAGCCGCGATCCTGCCGGGATGGGCCCAGATCAAGGGGACGCCGATGGCGGTGTCGTACATATTGAAGGGCCAGGTGCCGTTGCCCTTGCCCCAAACCCCGTGGTGACCGGCCGACCAGCCCTGGTCGGAGGTGAAGACAATGACGGTGTCCTCATAGGCCCCGATCTTTCTCAATTTCTCAATGACGCGACCAAGTTGGGTGTCGGCGGCGGTGACCAGGGCCGAGAAACCGCGCATGGATTCCGGATTGCCATGGTGGGCGGCGAGGCCGGGATTCTGGCGGGGATTTCTGGGGCGGCGGGGGAAACACGGGAAATCGGAGCCCTCGTAGGGGGCGCGGTACTGATCCGGTTGGTAATTGTAGGGGGTATGAGGAGCGTAGAAGGGCAAATAGAGAGCGAACGGGCTGCTCTGGCTCGTGCGCGTATCGAGAAATTCGAGGGCGGCATCGCCCACCAGATCGGTCTTGAAGCC
>DNFG01000110.1:0-12790 GCA_003487005.1 Bryobacterales bacterium | reverse complement strand
CCGCCGGGGATTGTGGCCCACCAGGAGAAGCCGGCGTGGGGCCGGTCGTCGTGGCCCATGTGCCATTTACCGGCAAGTCCAAGGGTATAGCCTGCGCGGGCGAGGGCCTCGGACCAGGTGGGGAGACCGTCAAGGAATCGCCGCGATTGGGGGCCAAAGGAGTCGACCGGGCGCAGCCAGTCCTGCACGCCGTGCCGGGAGGGGATCTGACCGGTGAGCCAGGTCAGCCGGGAGGGGGAACAGACGGGAGTGCAGGCAAAGGCGTTGGAGAAACGGGTACCCGACCGGGCGAGAGCGGCGATGTGGGGAGTGTGCATGGTGGAGCAACCACCAGGGGAGATCGCCCAAGGGCTATGGTCGTCGGTCATGACGAAGACCAGATTGGGCCGGCGGCGCTGGGCCAGGGCGGGGGCGGCGGAGACGGCGGCCAGGAAAGAACGGCGTGTGAGGGGGATGGAGCCCATGTCAAGAGGATAGTGGGCAGGGGAAGCGGGGGCAAGGAAGAACCGCCCGCCGGGCGGGTTGGCGCCGGCGGGCGGGGGATGGCTCCCGGAGGTAGCGGGTGGTTACCGTCCGGCTGCCTCGCGGACTTTCTGAACCGCGGGCAGGAGCAGGCCGATGGCGACGGGGCCGCCGCCGGGCGCTTTGATTTCGAGTTGGCCGATAACGGGCGCGCCGTGCAGCGCCACGCAGTTGATCATGGGTCCCGGCCCCCCCGGACCAGGAGCCACTTCGACGCGGGCGTAAACGCGCTGGGCGGTGACGCCGCGGGCGTTGATCTGGGCGTCGATCTGGGCAGTGCGCTGGGGTTCAACGACGGCATCCCACGGAGTGCCGACGGGCCGGCCGGTGGCGCCATCGAGCAGGGTCATCCTGACCTGGACCGGGATTTCACAGACGTTGAGCGCGGTCATGAAAAGGCGGTCATCCTCGGAAGCAGCAAGGGCTGGAGTGAAGTGGACGATGGGACGCACCTGCGCGGCGGCGGATGTGCTGAACAGGACGAAGAGCGCAACAGCGGGCAGCGCTTGAGTCACGAAACGAAACATATTGGTTTTCCTCCTCGGTCATACTGAACGGCGTTGACTGTTGTGAACGCCTTCACGACAAGAGACGCGAGGCAGAAAAACGGATTGGCTCACGCAAGTCGAAAAATTCCATCGAAAAGAGAAATCAGTTTCCGGCCGGTTGCCATTGACCGTCCCGGAGGAGGAGCGCGGGCGGGCGAGGGGAGCCGGGTTCAACTCCGATTTTGTGGCGGCCGCTGACGATCTCGATCCTGCCTGGAGAGAACTCGATGAGGATGTAGTTGGGGCCTTCTGGGCCGCCGGGAAAGTGAGCATCCCAATCCGGACGCCAGTGTTTGCGCCGTTCGGGTAGGGCGTCGACGGGGCGGGCCTGGCCGGTGAGGGTCACGTAGCCGGGGCCGTCGGGGTCGGAGCAGGCTACGGCGGTCCGAGGGTTGGTACGGACTTGGGCTACCTTCCGGGATCGTGGATTGGTGCCCATCCAGATCGTAAAGTCGGGGCCTGGGGGAAACTGCTGCATCAGACGGGCCTGGGGTTGGCCGGTATTGTCGCTGGTGATGAAGAAACAATAGCGAGAGGCGGCGATGACTTCGCGGGCTGCCTGGAGGAGTTCTCCCGTGGCCTGAGCGAAGAGGGGGAGCGGCGAAGTGATCAACAGCAGGCAGATGAGCGTGCGGGGCATGCCGACATGATGCGAGGGAATCGGGTGGCAAAGCAAGAGGATTGCGAATGGTGTCTGGCCGCCAGCTTCGATGAATCGGGGAGCGGCGGGGGCGGGCGATCACGGGGAGACTCCCCACGACAGACGAATGTCTGATAGATTTCATTCGCTATGGTGACAATCCGGGAAGTGGCAAGGCGGGCAAAGGTTTCCGTGGGAACGGTGTCGAACGTACTGGCGGGGTTGGCGACCGTGCGGCCCGAGATGCGAAAGCGGGTGGAGCAGGCGATGCGTGAGCTCGACTACCACCCCAACCAGATCGCGCGGAGCCTGAAGACGCGGTCAACGAAGACGCTGGGGACGATCATCAGTGACATCACGAATCCGTTCTACCCGCAATTGGTGCGTGGCGCGGAAGATGCGGCGCTCGCGCACGGCTATCTGCTCATCACGTTGAACACGGACGACAACGCTGAAAGGGAGAGACAGGCGCTTTCGGTCCTAAGGGCCCGCAAGGTGGACGGAGTGCTGATCACGGTCGCCCCGGGCGAGGAGTACACGCATTTGCAGGCGACGATCGACTCCGGGCTGCCGCTGGTGGCCCTGGACCGGGTACCGGTGGGCATGGCGGTGGACAGCGTGTCGACGGACAGTGCGCAGGGGACGAGGATGTGCATGCATCATCTGCTCGCCCGCGGACACCGGAGGATTGGACTGGTGACGGCGAACGTCCGCATTCCGACAGCGCGGGCGCGGCTGGAGGCTTTCCGGGCGGCGCTGCTGGAGGCCGGGGTCACACCGGACGAAGCGCTGATCAAGTGTGGCGACAACCGGCTGGACTCGGGTTACCGCCTGAGCAAGGAACTGCTTCTGGAGGCTAAGCCGCCGACGGCGGTTTTCGCGGCGAACGGCATGATGGGCTTCGGGGTTCTGAAGGCGTTACGGGAGTTGGGGCTGAGGTGCCCGGAGGACGTGGCGCTGGCCGTTTTCGACGAGGTTCCGTTCGGGGATGTTCTGCGGCCGCGCCTGACGGTGGTCGCGCAGCCTGCCTACGAGATGGGCCGGCTGGGGGCGGAACTGCTCATCGCGCGGATCGAGGGACGGGAGAGCTCGCCCGAGCCGGTGCAAACCCGGTTATCGCCGGAATTGATCGTGCGGGAATCCACAGCGGCTCGGGAGGCGTGAGATGAAGACCTGGTTGTTGCTGGCTCTGGCGTGCGTGGCGCCGGCGCAGACGTTGCGTCTCCATCCGGAGAATTTACGCTACTACGAGTTCCAGGGCCGACCGGTTGTGCTAGTGAGTTCGGCGGAGCATTATGGCGCACTCTTGAACCGGGACTTCGACTATGGCAAGTATCTGGACACGCTGGCCGCCGAGGGGATGAACCTGACACGCATCTTCACGGGAGCGTACAAGGAGTTTCCGGGCGATTTCGGGATCATCGGCAACACCCTGGCGCCGGCGGAGGGGAGTTACCTGACGCCGTGGAAGGAGACGGGGCCGGGCAAGTGGGATCTGAACGAATGGAACCCCGAGTACTTCGAACGGCTCCACGGCCTGATGGACAGGGCGGCAAAGCACGGCATCGTGGTGGAAGTGACACTATTCACCGCCTATTACAACCAGCAGCGGTGGGAAGCTTCGCCCTTGCATCCGTCGAGCAACGTGAACGCGACGCCGGCAGTACCGTACACAGAGAGCCTGACACTGAAGCACGCGTCGCTGGTGGAGCGGCAGACCGCGCTCGTCCGCAAACTGGTCAGCGAGCTGAACCGCTATGACAATCTGCTGTGGGAGATCTGCAACGAACCCTATTTCGCAGGGGTGGCGATGGACTGGCAATGGCACATCGCGCGCACGGTGGCCGAAGCGGAGCGAACGCTGCCGAAGCGGCACCTGGTCGCGCAAAACATTGCCAATCACCAAGGCGTGGTGCGCGATCCCGACCCCAACGTGAACGTCTTTCACTTCCACTACGCGCGCCCGCCGGTGGCCGTAAAGCAGAACGCGGAGTTGCGGGGCGTGATCGGGTTTGACGAGTCGGGCTTCGACGGGACCAACGAGGCGATCTACCGGATTCAGGGTTGGGACTTCCTGTTCGCGGGCGGAGGTCATTACAACAACCTGGACTACTCATTCACGGTGGGTCACGAGGACGGAACCTTCGCGGTGCCGGCATCTCTGCCGGGATTTGGGTCGGCGGCGCTGCGGCGGCAACTGAGGACGCTCCGGGAACTGTTCGAGGGGATGAATTTCGTGCGGATGGAACCGAAGGAGGATTTCGTGGCCGCGGGGGTACCGGAAGGAGCCTCGGCGCGGACGCTCGGCGAGGACGGTCGGCAGTACGCAGTGTACCTGCACCACGGGCGCTTGATGTCTGGCCACTTGCCGCAGTTCGTGGTCGACCGGCGGCGGAAACTGATGCAGTTGGAAGTGAGGCTGCCCAAGGGCCGGTGGAGCGTGGAGTGGATTCATCCTCGGACGGGGAAAAGGGAACACGCGGAACAGATCGAACATGGTGGCGGAGTGAGGCGGGTGTCCTCGCCGGCCTACCAGGAGGATGTCGCTCTCATGTTCACCGCCCTTTAACCGGCTCCGGAAGCTAGACTGAAGAGAGATGGCGACAACCCCTGGGCCGGCGGCCAAAGACTCTTCGCAGTGGGCGCGATTTGCTGTCTATGCGCTGTCGTTCGGGTGTCTGCTGTGGGTGTATCACGATTTCGACTGGAAGGGTGAATTGCCAAGGCTGGCGCGGATTCACTGGGCGTGGCTGGCGGTGGCGGTGGCATCCGACATTCTGGTCTATGTGACGCAGGCGTGGCGGTGGAACTTGCTGCTGCGGCCGATTGCAAGGCTGCCGTTGGGAAGAGCAGTGCAGGCGATCTACATTGGGCTGTTCGCGAATGAAGTGTTGCCGCTGCGGTCGGGTGAACTGATCCGGTGCTATCTGCAGGGAGTGTGGAACCGGATCTCCGTCGCGGTGGTTTTGTCCTCGGCGCTGATCGAGCGGTTGATCGACGGCGTGTGGCTGATTCTGGGTTTCCTGCTGGTGTCGCGCGTGACGCCCCTGCCGCGGGAGGTAGAGGCGGGAGTGACTGTCTTGACGGCGGTTGTGGGAGGGTTGGCCGCACTGGTGCTGTTCGCGGTGTTCAACCGGCGCTTCGCCATCCATGTGACGACGAAGCACAAGTGGTCGGAGATCCTGCGGACGCTCGTCGAAGGGTTGCATGCGATGGGACGGTCGCGATCGTTCGTGGCCAGCGTGGGAGCATCCCTGGTGTATCTGGCGCTGCAACTGGTGCCGATTTATGCGATGTTGCGCGGCTACGAGTTGGAGTTGGGCTGGGGTGCGGCGGCAACCGTACTGGTGGTGCTGCGCTTGGGGACGATTGTGCCGGGGCCACCCGGCAACGTGGGTGTCTTTCATTTCTTCTGCTACCTGGCGCTGCACCGGATGCTGGGCGTGGACGCGCAGACCGCGAAAAGCCTCGCGGGCCTGATTTTCTTCACGATCACGGTGCCCTTGCTCGTGGCGGGTTCGATCGCGCTGGCCTTCACGGGACGCAACATCCGGGAAATCCTGCGCCATGCCCGGGAGCATCACGGCAAGCACGGACATGCGGATGAGGCGATCAAGCCATCCAATTGAGATAGAATCCTCCCAAAGGAGCGCCATTCATGTCGAGTGAGAATTCCGGGCTTTCGCGGCGGCGTCTGTTCGCCGGGGCTTCGACTGCGGCGGGAGCATTTACCATCGTGAGCCCGCAGGCCGTGCGCGGTTCCCAGGCAAACAGCCAGATCTCCGTGGGGCTCATCGGAGCCGGCAATCGGGGTACGTACGATGCCCGAATCACCCACGCCGATCCGCGCGCCCGGGTCACGGCCCTTTGTGATCTCTTTCCGGACCGCGTGGAGCAGGCCAAGGCGGCTTTGAAACTGGAGAAGGTGGACGAGTATTCGGACTACCGGCAGTTGCTGGCGAACCGGTCTCTGGATGCGGTGATCATCGCCACGCCACCCTATCAGCATCCGGAACAACTGGCGGCCGCGGTGGCGGCGGACAAGCACGTGTATTGCGAAAAGCCCGCGGCAGTGGACGTGGCGGGCTGCCGGAGCGTCATGGCCACGGGGCGGAAGGCGAGCCCCAGGAAGGTCCTCTCCTTCGGCTACCAGCAGCGCTACGGCCCGGTTTACCTCGAGGGTTACAAGCGGCTGCAGGCGGGGGCGATCGGGGACCTGTCAACGGCGCGCGCCTACTGGATCGCCGCGGATCCGTTCACCCGGCGGGAGTATCCCGGGCTTTCGGCCGAGCAGGTGAAATTGCGGAACTGGTTCTGCTACCGGGAGCTTTCCGGCGATTTCATCGTGGAGCAGGATTGCCACAACTTTGATGTGCTGCACTGGTTCCTCGGCGGCTTGCCGCTGGCCGCGGTGGGTTGGGGCGGGCGCAAGGTGCGGACGTCGATGGATCTGCTCGACCATCTGTCCCTCACGTATGAATGGCCGAACGGCATCTTCGTGAACTTCGAGGCGAATCAGTTGACACCGCGCGGCTATGCGAAAGTCGGCGAGGAGTTCACGGGGACAAAGGGAACCATTCTGGTCTCGCGCCAGCGGATGCTGCATGTGAAGGGCCCCAAGGATGAAGAGTTGATGGAGTCGCCGCGCGACATCACCTACGACGGGATTGAACGGTTTCTCGGACTGGTGCAGTCCGGGCAGACGGAGAACGTGGCGGAGAGGTCAGCTCTGTCCACGATGATTGCAATTCTGGGCCGCGAGGCCCTATACACGAAGAAGGAACAGACCTGGAAGGGACTTTACGGAGCATGATGTTACGATTTTTGGTCATTCTGACGATGGCGGCGGCGCTTGCGTTCGCGCAGGGGCCCAAGTTGCGGGTACTGGCGATCGGCGCGCACCCGGACGACTGCGACATCAAGTTTGGCGGCACGGCCGCGAAGATGGCGGCGGCGGGTCACGCCGTCAAGTTCATCTCCGTCACGAACGGAGACGCCGGACACCAGACGCTCGCGGGCGCGGCGCTCGCGAAACGCCGTTACCTGGAGACTCAGGAAGCCGCGCGGCGCCTCGGCATCGCTGAGTACGAAGTCTTCGACAACCACGATGGTGAACTGCTGCCGACTCTGGAAGTGCGCAAACAGATCATCCGGGCGATCCGGAACTGGAAGGCGGATATCGTGATTTCGCACCGGACCAACGACTACCATCCAGACCACCGCTACACGGCGATACTGGTGCAGGACGCGGCGTACATGGTCGTGGTGCCCAATGTCGCCACGGATACGCCGCGCCTGGAGAAGAATCCGATCTTCATGTACTTCTCGGACAATTTCCAGAAGCCCTATCCGTTCCGCCCTGACGTTGTGGTCCCGATCGACAGCGTTTGGGAGAAGAAAGTGGACGGCATGGACGCGCACGTGTCGCAGTTCTACGAGTGGCTGCCCTGGGTGTCCGGCGACCTCGAGAAGGTCCCCGCGGACCCGAAGGCACGCCGCGCGTGGCTCGGAAGCCGCCGCGCTGGCCGGATCGCCGGCGACGTCCGCAAGACGCTCGTGGCGGAGATCGGCGAAGCCGCCGCGGCCAAGGTGCAGCACGTCGAGAGCTTCGAACTCTGTGAATATGGCCGCCGGCCCTCGCTGGATGAGTTGCGCGCCATGTTCCCCATCAAGTGAGACTTAGCGAATGCCGAGTTGACCAGAAGACCCGCGCCTGGCGCGGGTCTTTTGGCCGGATCAGAAGCCAGGAGAGCGTGTTTGAATCCGCAGGAACAGTACCGTCAACTCCCGTCGGTGGATGAACTGGCCAGCTCCCTCGCGAATCTGGAAGAACGATTCCCCAGGCGGCTGATCGTGAGCGAATGCCGCCGGGCGCTGGAGGCGGCACGGGCGCTGATCCGCTCCGGCGGGCAGGCGCCGGCTGCTCTGGCACTCGAGGTGACGAAGGCTCTGGAGGCTTTGGCGCGGCCCTCGCTCGTTCCGGTGCTGAACGCGACCGGTGTGATCCTGCATACAAATCTGGGCCGCGCACCATTGCCCGCAACGGTGATGCCTCCGCGATACAGCAACCTGGAGTATGACGTGGCCTCGGGACGCCGTGGCCGGCGCGACACGCATACCGGGGTCCTGCTTGAGCGCCTGCTCGGCCGGCCGGCCATCGCGGTCAATAATGGTGCGGCGGCGGTCTATCTGGCCCTGCACGAACTGGCCGCGGACGGCGAGGTGATCGTCTCGCGGGGAGAGCTGATCGAGATTGGCGACGGCTTCCGCATTCCCGAGATCATGGTCCGCTCGGGCGCGCGTCTGGTGGAGGTGGGGGCAACCAACCGGACGCGGATCGAAGACTACCGGCAGGCAATTACTCCGGCGACGAGGCTGATCCTGCGGGTGCATCCGTCGAATTTCCGGATGGAAGGCTTCTCCGGCAAACCTGCACTGGACGAACTCGCGGTGCTCGCACGGGAAGCAGGCGTGCCTCTGTACGAAGATCTTGGCAGCGGTTGCCTTCTGCCGATGCGGGAGCACGGCATCGATGAACCAACGGTCGCGGACAGCCTGCGGGCAGGCGTGAACCTGGTTTCGTTTTCGGGGGACAAACTTCTCGGCGGCCCACAGGCCGGGATTCTCGCCGGCGACGCCGGCCTGGTCGCACGGTTGCGCCGGAATCCTATGTTTCGGGCACTCCGCCTCGACAAGCTCGTGATTGCTTCGCTCGAATCGACGTTGCGCCACTGGCTCTTCGAAGAGTGGCACGCCATCCCCGCTCTGCGGATGGTTCAGCTGTCACCCGCTGAGATCCGCCGGCGCGCGGAATCTCTCGTTCGGGCGTGGGGCCGGCCGGGCGTGGAAGTCGTCGACGGAGAATCCCTGGCCGGCGGCGGTTCCACGCCTGAGCAGACCCTCGCCACCGCGTTAATCGCCGTCGACGGAGACGCCGCCGCATTCGAACGCCGGCTTCGGGCAGGCACACCACCCGTGATCGCTCGCGTCGCGGACGGCCGCCTCCTGCTCGACCTGCGCACTGTCGATCCGTCGGAGGAACCCTCGCTGCTCGAAGCGCTCCGTCAGTTGCCGGAAGCGAAGCCGTGATTCGCGAGGCCTTCCAGCAACCCCTCGAAGTGCATCGTCAGAAACAGCCGCTCGGGCCGCCCGTACAGGTCGAAAACCTTCCGCGCCGCCTCGTAGGGCTCCGGGATTCGCTCATAAAAACTCACCCGGCGCGGCGCGACAAGCGCGACCGCCTCAGGGAGGTCGAGGTGGCGTAACACCCCAAGGAAGACCGGGCCATCGCTATGCGTGACCGGCGGACGGATCAACGCCACCTGCTCGATCCGCTCGTCCAGAATCGCGGCATAGATCGCCAGTCCCGCGGCTACGCCTTCGCCCGCCAACATGATGCGGGCAGGATCTACGCCCGGTTCCGCCCGCAACGCCTCCACGGCGCGCAGAACGTCATGCAGGCGCAGTGAATCGAGGGAGTGGCCGATGTGCATCGCATTGCGCAGTAGCCCGAGAGCGTGGGTCCGGCGAAGCGGCGTCAGGCCGGTGGCTCGCGGGTAAACAACCATCCGGACAGACGCGTTGCGCCGGTGCGCCGCGCTCAGGATGCCGTCGATGTCCCGCAATTCTTCACCCTCGCTGGCGATGTAGAGCAGAGCCGGCAGCGCCCCGTCCGTTTTGGCCGGCCGGCGGATGAACGCCCGCACGGACAACCCCTCGTCCGTGTCTATCTCCAGTTCCCGCCACGGCTGGCCGGCAACAGGCGCCATCCGGCGGATCATCGGCACACTCGCCGGCGCCGCCGGCGCCGGAAGAACCTTCTCCCGGAGGGCCTTCAGCAGGCGTGACCGCCGCGTCTCCCAGTCCGCCAGAGTCAGCGGCGGATCAAATTCAGGGACAGGCAGCAGGATTTCGTGCGCCAGGTGGTTCCGGGCATCCGCCGGGGGACTGCCGCGAAACACGGACAACTCTTCCGCCGGCGTGTTCTCGTAGTCCATCCGAAGCTTCCGCGCCGGCCGGCCCATCAGATGCCGGTCAAAGAAGGCAATCGCTTCCTCTCGCAGGTAATCTGAATCGGCATGACCCGTATCGACTTCGATGTTGCGGAAACGCTCCGGATGGCCGTAGCTGGCAAAGAGGCCTCCAATCACTCGTTCAAATTCGCGATATCCCGGCACGGGAAAGAGCGCGTCCTTGATGCCGTGGGCCATCAACAGAGGGCGGGGCGCGATCAGGGCGCCCTGATGGAGCATGTCCTGCCGCGGAAAGTTGATCGGGAACATGCAGTCGCAGTGGCCCCTCTGTGTATCCGCTTCCAGGTTCGCCGCGTAGGTGCTGATGCCCATGATCGGAGCCGCGGCCTTGATCCGGCCGTCCACCGCCGCGGTGAACCAGGTCATCGCGGCGCCCCCGGAACGGCCGGTCATCCCGATCCGCGAGGCGTCCACTTCGGGTCTTGACTCGAGGTAGTCAATGGCCCGAATCGCGTTCCATACTTCAATACCGGCAGGCGTGTAAGCCCGCGAGAACCAATCCAGGAATCGCTGCCGGCCCACCCCGTGATGGGTGCCGAACAATTCCGCCGTCTGGATCGAATCGAGAATGATCGCCGCGTATCCGTTCCGGGCCAGACTGATGCCGTGACGCTGATAAGCCGTCTTGTTGCCATGCTCGGAGAAGGCGTGGCCACACACATAGATGATCGCCGGCACACGTCCATCCCGCCGCTTGGGCAGGAAGAGATTCGCGGTCACGTAAACCTTGGGCAGACTCTCGAAGGCCACCATCTCCACCACGTAATCGCCTTTGTCGAGAACGCGGGTGACCTGAGGGTTCAGCGGGGTCTTCTGGGGCCAGGGCAGCAGGCCAAGCGAATCACGCAATTCCTCCAGGCGGCGGGCGCGCAGAGGTTCCCAGGTCTCACGATCGGCAACTTCGCGAGTGGCGGTTGCCGTGATGCGGCGGGCCTCCCCGATCAGGTGCCGGGTCACCTCGGGATACGTCGATGGCATCTCCTGCGCCGCGACCCCGGCGCCGCAGGCCAGAAGGAGAAATGTTCGGGACAGCCACTGCATGAAAGCGATTATTTCACGCCGGGGCCGCAACAACGATCAGAACGCCTATGCCGTGGAGACGCGCTCCTGATATTCGCCGTCGGCCGTGCTCACCCGGATCACGTCCCCTTCGTTGACAAACTGCGGCACGGTCACCACCGCGCCGGACTCGAGCTTCGCCGGCTTGCCCACGTTCGACACGCTGCCCGTCTTCAATCCGGGCTCGGTCTCGATCACCTTGAGATTGACCGACGCCGGCAACTCGACCGAGATCGGCTTGCCCTCGAAGAACTCCACGCTGACCTTCAGTTCCGGCGTCAGGTAATTCACCCCGTCGCCGATGAACTCCTGCGTCAGATGCATCTGCTCGAACGACTCGGTGTTCATGAAGTAGTAGTCTTCGCCGTCCTGGTACATGTACTCCATCTCATGCTGTTCCAGTTGGGCGCGCTCGACCCGGTCTTCGGAGGAAAACCGGTGCTCAAACATCGAACCTGTGCGCAGGTTGCGCATCTTCGCCTGGACGAAACCACGAAGGTTACCGGGCGTCCGGTGGGTCATGGAGAATACGGAATGGAGTTCGTTGTTGAACAGAATCACCATTCCCGGGCGCAGTTGGGTCGCCTGAATCATGCTACAAGTAACTCCTCGGGACTGAAAGACTGGAATCTTTCAGTGTAACAGAACCAACCCCGGATCGACTAAGCTGGTAGTCAATCGTGAGGCTTCTCGCCTGCTTGATCTTTTGTGCCTCCAGCGTCGCAGAGCCCGCGCACGCACAGGATTCCTCCGCCATCGCTTCCCGTTCGTGGCGGCCAAGTCGAACGGTCCCCCGGGACCAGCCCTGGCGTCCGATGACGGGCCCCGAGAGGCTCGACCTCCTCGTTCGCGGATCCTACCTGAAACCCACAAGTCATCTCCGTGCGGCTTTCGTGGCTTCAATCAACCATCTGCAGAACGATCCTCCCCAGTGGGACAACGATATCCATGGCTTCCGGCGCCGCTTCGCGGACCGCTCCGCCCGCTTCCTGGTCCGGGACACCATCGAAGCCGGCTGGGCGGGGGCCATCGGTCACGAGGTCCGCTACATCCCCTGCAACTGCGAGGGCGCGGGTCGCCGGCTCTGGCATGTCTTCGCTGGAGGATTCCGCACCTACAACCGCGCCGGCGAATGGCGCCCGCACTACTCCCGCTTCGGCTCGGTCTTTGCCGCCGAGTACATCCGTTACACCTGGCGCCCTCATGGCGACCGCGATGCCTCCGAGGTTGCCACAGGGGCGCTGGTTCAACTCGGCGTGGGCGCAACCGGGCGGCTGATTCGCGAGTTCTCCCCGGAACTCAAGCGCGTGTGGCGCAAAGCCCGCGGCAAATAGTCACTCCCTGTCCGGTAACGCCGCGAACGCCTCCCGCGTCACCTCGCGGCCGACCCAGGCCACCCTCCCAAACGGCCAGCGGTCCGCGAGCCACTGCTTGACCTCCGGTATCAGCACCGCCTCGAAGCCCGCGTCAAATTGCGCCTTCGTCACCCAGACCCGCACCACCGCGTCGTAACCCTGCTTCCGCGATGGACTCACATAGACACACCCCAACTCCTTCGCACCATCCGGGGTCAACACCGCGTACGTGAATGACCGCCGCGCGTCGAATCGGGCCTTCTCTCCCTCGACATCCTTCATCGCATCCGCCATGGTCAATTTCGCGTGCGGCCAGCGCGTACTCATCGAAAACGTCTGCTGCAGATGCTCAATACTCGACATGTAGGCCTCGTAGTCGTGCCGGGCGAGTTCGGGGCCGAGAGGCACGAGTTGATAGCCGGAGGACTTGTGCAGACGGGGGACGTCAAAACCGGCGGGGACAAAGGTGGGCGCGGCCGGTTGGGCAAAGGCCGCGATTGTGAGGAATGCTCCCAGATATGCGAAATGCATAGCCCTCCATTGTAGGGCCTCGCGGTGGCCTAAGATGCAAGTGATGCGCCTTCTGTTAGGGCCCCCAGGGTCCGGCAAGACCACCCGCCTGCTCGACGACGT
>DNFG01000020.1 GCA_003487005.1 Bryobacterales bacterium | reverse complement strand
CTTCCCCGTCAACTGGATGAAGACGTCTTCGAGGGTAGGCCGGCGGATGTGAATGTCTTCGAGCCCGGCGCCGCAGGCATCGACCCACTTGACGAGTTCGAGGACCGCGTGGGCGGGCTTCGGGTGGGCGACGGTCAGTTGCTTGCGATCGTTAGTGAAGACGAGCGGGAACTCGGCGGACCAACCATTAGGAGGCTCTATGGGGAGTGGGTGCTGGCACTCGATTTCGACGCGGGTATGCCCGAGAATGCGCTGCTGAAGATCGCGGGGGGTGCCGATGGCGATGACGCGGCCTTCGTCGACGATGGCGACGCGGTGACAAAGGCGTTCGGCCTCCTCGATGTAGTGGGTGGTGAGCAGGATGGTGCGCTGCTGGTCGCGAAGTTCTTCGATGAGGGTGTGAATCTCGAGGCGGACCTGGGGGTCGAGGCCGGTGGTGGGTTCGTCGAGGAAGAGGATCTGGGGGTCGTTGACGAGGGCGAGAGCGAGGGCAAGGCGCTGTTTCTGGCCGCCGGAGAGG
The DNA here is from genome assembly GCA_003487005.1 of Bryobacterales bacterium. Taxonomy (GTDB): domain Bacteria; phylum Acidobacteriota; class Terriglobia; order Bryobacterales; family Bryobacteraceae; genus PNKE01. The sequence goes on along the minus strand of DNFG01000020.1, from coordinate 3,664 downwards.
GTGGAGTAGAAGGCGGCGCGTTTATCCCAGAGTTGGAGGCGGTGGAGCAGGGTTTCGATGCTGGTCTGGCGGGAGTAGAAGGAGGCGAAGAGTTCGGCGGCTTCGAGGACGCGGATTTTGTCGGGGAGGTTGGTGGCCTGGAGGCTGACGCCAATGCGGTCCTTGACGGCCATGGTTTCGCTGGCGGGGTCGAAGCCGAGGACGCGGACGTCGCCGGCGGTGCGGGGGCGGAGGCCTTCGAGGATTTCGACGGTGGTGGTTTTGCCGGCGCCGTTGGGGCCGAGGAGTCCGAAGACTTCGCCCTGGGCGACTTCGAAGCTGATGTCCTTGACGGCTTCGAAGTCGCCGTAGCACTTGCGCAAGCCGCGCACGGCGATGGCGGGGGCGTCCGGCACCGGGGGGAGTCCTACTTCTGGCCGGCGACGACGGCGATACAGGCTTTCATGAAGGCGGGGAGGTCGGCGGGTTTGCGTGAACTGACGAGGTTGCCGTCGACGACGACTTCGCTGTCTTCCCACAGGCCGCCGGCGTTCACGACGTCATCCTTGATGGCGAAAAAGCTGGTGACGCGGCGACCGCGGAGGACATCGGCGGAGACGCAGCACCAGAGGCCGTGGCAGATGGCGCAGACGAGTTTGCCCTGGCGGTTGATGTCCGCGATGAACTGATTGGCCTTGGGATGGCGGCGGATGTAGTCTGGGGAGAAACCGCCGGGGCAGACGACGCCGTCGTAGTCGTCCGGGGAGACTTCGTCGTAGGCGAGGTCGGCGGTGACGGGGTAGCCGAGTTTGCTTTTGAAGGTTTCGCCTTTGGTGGCGCCGACGCAATGGACTTCGGCGCCGGCTTCCTGGAAGCGGTAGTAGGGGTACCAGACTTCCATTTCCTGGTAGAGCTGATCGACGAGAACAGCGATCTTCTTGCCTTTGAGATCCATGTTCTACAGTGTATCGTCCGGATCAGCGGACGCGATGACCGGCGGCGTTGATGGAAGCGAGGCGCTGGAAATGGCGGAGGACGATGGAGGTGATGGCGCCGACGGGGTTGGGGGCGCCTTCGGGGGCGGCGGCGCTCATGACGCTGAGGGCGAAGGGGCGGTGGCGGAGGTAGACGATGCCGGTTTCGCACTGGACGCCGGGGACCCCGCCGGGCTTGGAGGCGACGCGAATTTCTTCGGGGATGGCTTTGCGCATGGAGGCGTCCACGAGGGTCATGATGGCGATCATTTCATCGGAGGCGCGGGGACTGATGAAGGCGCCGTCGTGGAGGAGGCGGACGAGGCGGACCATTTCGAGCGGGGTGGAGACGTTTTCGAGGCCGCGCTGGGCGGCGCCGGAGTCGATCATGATCCGGCGGAGGCGGGTATTGAGGAAGCCGAGTTCGTCGAGCATCCGGTTGACGGAGGCCATGTCAACGAGGGTGATTGCGCGATTGGTGGCGACGTTATCGCTGTCGCGCATCATGGCGGTGAGCAGGTCGCGGATGGAGAGGGTAACGGGGCCGGATTCGAGGAGGCGCTGGAGTTGGCCGCTGCCGCCGACGGTGTCTTTCGTGGTCAGGGTCAACTGGTCATCGAGGGAGAACCGGCCCTCGGCGGCGGCCTGGAAGGCGCGCATGAGGATGGGGATCTTGATGGAACTGGCCTGGGCGAAGACGGTTTCTCCGTGATAGGCGAAGGTGCGCCCGGTGGTGAGATCGAGGGCGGCGACGCCGATGGCGCCGTCGAAGGAGCGGTCGAGGTCCGCAATGGCGGCGAGGGTTTTGGATTCGAGAAGGTCCTCGATGGACGGTTGGGCGGCGGAGGAGGAGGCGAGCAGGAGGGCGCAGAGAAATGCCTTTGGCATAATCATGTAGAAAGGATAACCGGGCTTGACGTATCTTTGGGTCGGACTGGGCGCGGCGATCGGCGGGGCGTTCCGGTACTGGTGTTACGGAGCGGCGGCGCGATTGGGGGCGGAGTTGTTTCCATGGGGGACGCTCTTCGTCAATGTGACGGGGTCAGCGCTGCTGGGATTTTTCGCGACGTTGAGCGGGCCGGACGGGCGGGTGCTGGTGGGCACGGAGGCGCGGGTGTTCGTGATGGCGGGTTTGTGCGGGGGATTCACGACGTACTCGACGTTCAGTCTGGAGACGCTGCGATTGATGCAGGACCGGCAGTGGCTGCACGCGTCGCTGAACATCGCGGGGACACTGGCGCTGTGCATGGCGGGGGTGTGGCTGGGGCACCTGCTTGCAGTCCGGCTGAATGAGCGCTAAACAGGAACCATGCAGGCTCCACTGAAGGCCACGTTGTTACGGATCTTTGTGGGCGAAGGCGACCGTCATGGTTCGCGTCCATTGTATGAAGCGATCGTGCTGAAGGCGCGGGAGGCACATCTGGCGGGGGCGACGGTGTTGCGGGGGCCGATGGGCTTCGGGCAGTCGTCGCGATTGCACACGGCGAAGTTATTGCGGTTGAGCGAGGATCTGTCGTTCGTAGTGGAGATTGTGGACCGGACGGACAAGATCAACGATTTTCTGCCGGCGCTGGATGCGCTTTTCACGGAGAGCGGGGGCAGCGGTCTGGTGACGATGGAGGGGGTGGAAGTGCTGCACTACGGGAAGAAGGAGATGTGAGGAGGCGGGCGCGGCGCCCGATGAGGCACCGCGCCTGGGGTGACGAGGGTCAGGCGAGTTGGAGTTTGAGGATGGTGAGGGAGTGTTTGGGGAAGGTATAGCGGAGTTCGGGGGAGACGGGGACGGAGCGGGTGACGGGGCGGACTTTCTGGTCGTCGCCGAAGGTGTGGGTGGTTTTGAGGTTGGAGTGGTTGAGTTCCCAGACAGACATGGAGGAGGCGGGGCGGGCGTCCACCAAGTCGATGCGCGCCTCGATGTCTTCGCGTTCACTGCGGTTGAGGACGTTGATGTGAAGGGTTTTTGAGGCCTGGTGGAGGGTGACGGAGACGTCGAGATACTTGAGGCCCTGGCGGCGGGGGGTGTTGTAAGTGGGCGAGTCGACTAGGGGATCGAGGGCGAGGGTGTCCTTCTGTTTGGCGTACTCGGCGATGGGGAAGAAGATGGTCTGGAGGAAGAGGCCCTTGGGGTTGGTGAAGATGGGGGCGATGACGTTGACGAGTTGGGCAATATTGGCCATTTTGACGGTGTCGGCGTGGCGGATGAAGGAATTGATGAACATGCCCATGGCGAGGGCGTCCTCGTAGTTGTACTGTTCTTCGAGAGCGGTGGCGCCGGTGGCGTGTTCGGAAGAACCCCGGGCGCGGTACCAGACGTTCCATTCATCGAAGGCGATGTGGATGGGGCGGCGGCGTGGCATGCGAGCCTGGACGGCGCGGATTTGTCCGGCGACGACTTCGATGCGGTCGTCGATATCGGCCTGGGCGGCGAGGAAGCGTTCAAAGTTGTTTTCGCGGTTGCCGATGTAGGTGTGGAGGGAGATGTAGTCGATGTCGTTGCGAAGGGTTTCGAGGGTGACGCGGTTCCAGGAGACCCAATCGCCGCCGAAGTCGGAGGAACCGGAGGCGATGAGGCTGATGGAGGAGTCGGTGCGTTTCATGGCCTTGGCGGCTTCGAGGGCGAATTTGCTGTAGTCTTCGGCGTTCTTGTGGCCGAGTTGCCAGGGTCCATCGATTTCGTTGCCGAGGCCCCAGTATTTGACCTTCCAGGGGAG
>DNFG01000019.1:15107-19998 GCA_003487005.1 Bryobacterales bacterium | reverse complement strand
GACCACCTTCTGCTCGGTGCGGGCGTTGGCGGCCCCGGATCTTCCGTCCTTGGCGCCGGACTTCTCGCGGGAAGCGAGGCGCTGGCGGCGCAGCAGATCCTGCTGTTTGTCGCGGAGGCGGCGGGCGGATTGGACCTTGCGGAAGACCTGGGCGCGGGTCAATGGCTTCAGTTCCGCGGGCAGACTGTTGACGAACAGTTCGAGTTCGGCTTTGTTGCAGAGCTTCTCGGCTTGCTTCTTGGTTGTGGCCATCTGTTTCTCCCTAGCGTGATTTCCTGCGGCGGGGGGCGGGTTTGACGAAACCGGCGAGCCACTTCAGAAAGGTGCGTGCCGCGGCATCGAGATTGTTCACGGAGCCGCCCCCCTCGAGCACGGCGCACATTTCGTACGCTACTGGACCAGTGTAGTTGATCTCGCGCAAGGCCGCGAAAAAGGCCGGGTAATCGACCTCGCCGGTCCCGCAGGGGACGGCCCGGAGCAGGTCCTGGGATTCACGCGAATAATTGACCAATTCGGGGTTGTAGACAAACCGCGGTTGGCGCTGGTAGTCGGCCACCGTGGTCCAGGCGATCCAGGGAGCGACGGCGCGGACGGCTTCCTTCATCGCCTCGCCGGCGAGGCCCTGGAGGAAGGGGGCCCAGGCGTCGAAGGCGAGCTTGAGGTTGGGGCAGTCGAGTTCGCGCATGAGCCAGGCCAGTTGGGTGTGGTGCACGGCCAGGTCGTGGTGGTTCTGAAGCAGGAGGGTGACGGGGAAGGGTTCAGCGGCGCGCGAGGCCATCCGGAGGCCGCGGACCAGCTCGGTGTACTGGGCTTCGTAGTGGATGCCGGGGCGCTCGTAACCGGAGAAGATGCGCAGGAAGGGGGCGCCGAGTTCGGCCGCGAGTTGGGCCAGTGTCCCCACGTAGGCGGCGTTCATTTCGGCCGAGGGGATGCCGGGGCGGTCGATGGCGCAGGTGAAATCGGTGTAGCCCATCAGCGCTTCGAGCGAGAGACCGCGGGCGGAAATGGCTTCCCGCAGGTTGCGGCAGGCGGCCGGGGAGTAGTCGTGCGGGGACACGTGGGGCCGCTTCGCCACCAGGGCGATGGAACGGTAACCGAGTTCGGCGGCCTTGTCGAGGAAGGCTTCGACGGACAGGCAGGCATGACCCGGCCAGGCGCCTGCGTAAGAAACGGAATGGAGTACGGGGAACATGGCTGTTTACATCCTATGATGACGTGGGGGTGGCGCTGCGGAACCCGGTGTCTTGTTTTGTGAGACTTGGTGGGTTCGTTCCTTCGTTTTCCGGGTGCGACGGGCCGGGGGGCCTCCCTGGATTCACGGGTTCAGGCGGACTTCTCCGACTTCTTTCGAATCGAAATATCCAGCCGTTTGATCTTCTGGTTGAGCGTGGAGAGCGGGATCTTCAACCGGGCCGCGGCTTCGGTCTGGGAGTAGTTCACCTGATCGAGGACATCGATGATCGTTTGCCGCTCAAAGTCCGCCACCACCTCGAACAGGGAGGCATCCGCGGGCAACTGCTCGCCCGGTTCCCGGGGAATCCGGACGCCCGCGGAGTGCAAAACCGGTTCCGGGAGCACCGAAGCCGGAACCTCTTCCTGCGTCGCCAGCACCACCGCCCGCTCGATGGCGTTTTCGAGTTCGCGGACATTCCCCGGCCAGCTGTAGTCCATCAGGATATGCAGCGCCTCGGGTTCGAAATGGAGCCGCGACCGCCCGTGCCCGTCCATGAATTTCTCGTTTTCCCGGCAGTAAATCTGGAAGAAATGATCGATCAATGCAGGAATATCTTCTTTCCGGTCGCGGAGCGGAGGCAACTGGAGATTGATTACATTCAGCCGGTAATAGAGATCCTCGCGAAACTTCCCCTCGTCGACGAGTTTCTTGAGTTCCGCGTTCGTGGCAGCCAGGATGCGGACGTCCACGCGCACGATGTCGTTGGACCCGACGGGCATGAACTCGCGTTCCTGGAGCACCCGGAGCAGTTTCACCTGCATGTCGGCCGAGAGCGTGCCGATCTCATCCAGGAACAGGGTACCGTGATCGGCGGTCTCGAAATAGCCCTTCCGGTTCGCCACGGCGCCCGTAAATGCCCCTTTGACGTGCCCAAACAGCGCCGATTCGAGCAGATCCGGCGGCACCGAACCCGAGTTGACGCCCACGAAGGGCCGCTCGGCCCTCGGCGAGGCGGCGTGGATGGCCTTGGCGATCAGTTCTTTCCCGGTTCCCGTCTCGCCGGTGATCAGAATATTCGACTTCGAGGCCGCCACCTGGCCAACGAGGTCCAGAACCCGCAGCATCCGCTCGCTTTTGCCGACGATGTTGGGAAACGAATAGCGCTGTTTGAGCGCCCGCCGCAGTTCGCGGTTCTCGTGTTCGAGGCGGGAACGGGCGATCTGCCGGTCGATCTCGATGATCAGCTTTTCATTGTCCCAGGGCTTCGAGAAGTAGTCATTGGCGCCCGATTTGAGGGCTTCGACGGCCACTTCGATGCTTCCGTAAGCGGTAATGAGGAACACAGGGGTTTCCCGGTCGCGCTTCCGGATATCGTCGAGAACCTCGAGACCGGACCGGTCGGGCATCATCAGATCGAGCAGGACGAGGTCAAAGACGCCGCGTTCGAACCGGTCCAACCCAGCGACGCCGCCATCGGCCGTCGCCACCTGGTAGCCTTCGAGATCGAGGAGCACTTCCAGGGATTCACGGATGTCCGCTTCGTCGTCGATGACCAGAATGCGGCCTCGCGGAGTTCTGACGGTGTCTGAATCAGGCATGAACAGTTTTCCGGACGGCAGGGAACTCGAGGCGGAAAACCGCGCCCTCTCCGGGCCGCGAATCCGCTTCAATCGATCCACCGTGCTCTTCCACGATGCCATAAGTGACAGAGAGTCCGAGACCGGTGCCCTTCCGGGCGGTCTTGGTCGTGAAGAACGGATCGAAGATCCGGTCCAGATGATCGCGCGCGATCCCTGGTCCGGTGTCCCGGATTTCCACCTGCACGCTGGGCCCATTCACGACCGTGGTGACACGCAACGTTCCGCCGCTGACGTCGGACATCGCATCCCGCGCGTTCAGGAAGAGGTTCAGGAAGACCTGCTGGAGTTTGCCCGCATTGCCGCGGATCGCCGGCAGTGGTTCCGCCAGATCGGCCTCCACGCGGACGCCAGCCTTCTCGAACTGGTGTTCGAGCAGGGAAAGCGTTTCGCGGAGGACGCGGTTCAATTCGAGATCGGTAAAGTCGGTGGACGAAGTGCGGGAGAAATTGAGCAGAGAATTGACGATTTCGCTCGCCCGGAAGGTCTGCTTCGCGATCTTGTCGAGAAGTTTGCTCTTCTGCTCGTCGCCATGGACCTGCTTGGCCAGCATCTGCGCGTAAGTGGAGATCACGGCCAGCGGCGTGTTCACTTCGTGCGCGACGCCGGCGGCGAGCAGGCCGATGGAACTGAGTTTGTCCGCCTGGACGAGCCTGCGCTCGAGTTCATCGCGTTCGGTGACGTCGTCGATGATGACCAGCCTGCCGATTCGCTGGCCGTCCTTGGTGACGAGAGGGGCAATCGCGAGATTGACGAGTGTCTCGCGCCCGCTGTCGCCGTTTCCGTTCACGGCGTTGTGACGGAGGGGGATCTTGTACAACTGGTGGACCTTGTTATCGGCCCGCAACCGGTCGAAGTGCAGCGCCATTTCCGCGGGGAAGAGGTCCGAGAGTTTCCGGCCGACGGCCGCGTGCCGGGGAACGCCGGTCAGCCTCTCGATCCGGGAATTCCAGCTTTCCACCCGGTCTTCGAGGTCAGCGGCCAGAATACCGACGTTGATGGACTCGACAATGTTCTCCGAGAACTCCTTGAGCCGCTCGACCTGCTCCGCCTTCGCCGCGAGCGAACTGTAGAGGCGCGCGTTTTCAATCGCCATGGCGACGTAACCCGACAGCGTTTGCAGCAATTCGACGTCATCGGAGGAGAGAAAATCGCCCTTCGCGGTGCGCGAAACGCCCATCCAGGCGAGCGTCCGGCCCCGGAACACGCAGGGCAGATAGTAGGTCAAGTCGAGTTCGGCGATCGTCGTCCGGACCGACGCCGGCATCTCGCGGCTGACGACATCGATGGCGCGGCGGGTGCTTTCGAAGAACAGGTAGGGGCGCTGGCCCGGCGTCGACAGGAAGCTGAGATCGAGGGCGGAGAAGTTCAGAGTCCGCGGGTGCCCCTCCCGGTCGAGCGTCGAATGGAGATGGAAGCCGGATCCTTCTTCGTCGGCGAGGAAGAAGGCGACGTGGCTGACCTGGAGCGTGTTCACCAGCCGCTCGCCGACGCCGCGGAGCGAGCGGTCCAGATCCATCTCCGAGGACAATTCGCGCGCGAAGCCCACGAGGGTCACGCGATAGTCGTAGCGGTCCTTGTAAAAGACATAGCGATCGAGTTGCTGTTGGATCCAGTTCCGGAGCGGTTCAAAGACGAAGCCGGCGACGAGGACGAGCAGGACGACCGCAGTGGGCGACAGTTCATCGCGTCTGGCGAGCGACAGTACGAGCAGCGAGACGATACCGAGCACGGCGATCGTCGCCAGCAGATAGACGTAGCCCTGCTGGAAGATGATGTCCACGTCCATCAAGCGGTAGCGCAGGATGGAATACGCCCAGGCGAGCGGGACGAGAGCGAGGAACAGCACCGAAAGCCGCATGGCCGGGGTGGGCACGAGACCGAGGACAAAGGGGGCCGCATAGAGGGCCACGAATGGCAAAACCCCGGCAAAGACGCCATTCCGAAGCCATTTGAGCTGCTGGCGGATGATGGGATCGTCGGCCCTGCGGAAGCTGAGATGCAGGATGGCGCCGCCGGCGAGGTAACTGCCCGCGTAGAGAACGAGCCAGGCGCGGTCGAGCAGCCAGCGCATTTCGAT
>DNFG01000019.1:6686-14751 GCA_003487005.1 Bryobacterales bacterium | reverse complement strand
AGATAGACGCCCAGCGTCTGCCAGGCGGTCCTCTGCTTTCGCGGCTCGGGGAAAGTGAGACAGAAATGGATGAACAGCGCGGGAGCCAGCAATCCGGCCACCATATTGCCCAGGTAGATGGCGGTGTCAAACCCGTTCAGTTTTCCGGTGTAATGGAACGTGTGCAGCACGAAACTGGCGAGGCACAACAGGAAGAAGTGGAGTGACTTCGGCGCCCGCTGCCGCCGGAAAAACAGAAACAGACCGATACCCAGCCAGGCGATACCGATGAGGTATTGCAGGGACAGGGCCCGGTCCTGGTTGGCGTCCGAAATGATCACCAGCGCCTTGAGATCGACGCCGCCGCGCCGGAGACTGTATTCCGCTTTGCCCCAGACACCGATCCGCGCCAGGATCTTCGCGACGTCGATCCCCTGCTCGACCGCCATTCCGTTGGGGTTGACCGCCGTCCCGATGCGGTAGAGCACGTCCCCTTTCCGGATCCCCGCCACCTCCGCCGGACCACCCGGCGTGAGATGAACCACCGTGACCTGCGGCGCTTCGCCCGGCTTTTCGGCCGGGACTTCCATCCAGGTGGCCCCATCATCAGGCAGGGCGTACTTGCGCTGCTGCTGGTAGTTGATGCCCGCGCAGATCACCGCCGCCACCGTCAGAATGACGAGGAGGGCATTGACGATCTGTTCCTTGAGCTCCTTCAACTTTCCACCATCCAGTCACTCGGGCAGTACTGGTTGCGCGGATACACTGCCCCACTTGTTACCGTAGCACGTCGAGGGCCAACATTCGAGACCTCCCTGTGCCCCCAAGAGTACATGAGTTTTCAATTGGTTACAAGCGGAATTCCGCACACCGCTCCCTGATTTGGAATCTCCACTAATCCAGATTCTGGAAGCCCGAAATGACCCCACGGGTCCAGATTGACACGCCTCGAGGAGACGGGAAGGGCCGGCCCGGAGGCCGGCCCTGATTTTGAGTTTGACGTTTCCCTGGTCAGAACTGGAAACGCAAACCGAAGCGGAACACGCGCTCGTCGATCCCCTCGCGGCCGGTGTTGCGGACACCGGTGATCTCGAACACCCCGGAACTGAAGGAGCCGTCGGGATTCAGCCGGAGATTGGAGATGTTGTTGCTCGGGTTTCCGAAGTGAGGGGTGTTGGTGGCATTGAAGGCCTCGGCGCGGAACGTCATCCGGACTCTTTCGGTGATCTGGAAGTTCCGGAAGAGGCCCATATCGAGGTTGATGAGGCCCGGTCCCAGGAGGGTATTGAAGCCGAGGCTGCCGAACTCGGGGGTGGTGACAGGAGCGAACTGGGTCCAGTCGTAGAACGCCTGGCCGCGGCCGGTACCGCCCAACTTCCGGGGTTTGACGTTGCCGCCGACCCAGTGGGCGCGCTGGCCGTTCTCCGGCGCATTCAGCGAAGCCCCAGAGGAGCCCACGGTGAACGGACTGCCCGAGTACATGTTCAGCATGCCGTTGATCTGCCATCCCCCGAAGAGCGCGGCGCCGACGCCGGAGGTGGCCCAGTTCTTGCCTTTGCCGAAGGGGAGTTCCCAGATGCCGGTGGTGCTGTAATTGTGCGGCTGGTGCTGGCCGCACTGGCTCCGGTTGAGGTGGAAGTACCCAGGGATCTTGATGGAGGCGCGGTCGCCTGAGTTACCGTAGCCGGCGATGCCGATGCATTTGGAGAATGTGTACATTACATTCATCTGGAAGCCATTGGCGAACCGGCGTTCGAGCGAGGTCTGGAGTGAATCGTAGGTGCTGTTGCCTATGCGATTCACGACGGCGGTCGAGACGTTCCGCTGGGTGAATGGGAAGTAGACACGGCTGGCGGCGCCGCCTCCAGGGAAGCCGTAGTTGCGCTCTTCGTAGCCGAGGAACCCGGTCTGGCGGGTAGCGACATAACCGGCCTGAGCCACCCAGCCGCCGCGGAACTGCTTCTGCAGGGTGACGTTCCAGCTTTGGACATAGCCGCGGCGGAATTCGTCGTCGAGTGTGTTGGTCACGACGGTCTGCGGGATGGGGATGATGCCATTCCCGAGATCGGGTTCGGTCAACACGGGGATGCCGTCCTCAAACCGGCTCACTGGCTGCCAGGAATTCACGGCGTTCACCGTCTGGGCGGTGAGCAGCGGATGGTTGGTGCGCATCGCGCGAGCGATATTCCACGGGTCGGTGTTGAGGCCGTAGCCCATGCGGAGCACAGTCGTATCCGTCATGCGGTAAGCCAGACCAATGGTCGGCGCGAACAGGCGTTTGCTCTGCCTGACGCCGCAGTCGCGGGGAGCGGCGCCCACGCCGCAGACCATGACCTGGTTGGCCAGTTCGCCGCCGGCGCCGGGGAAGAAGTAGCGTTCGAGACCCCGGTCGGAGCGCGTCGGCATGGGGAAGTAGTTCCAGCGTGTACCGAAGTTGAGGGTCACGCGCCGGTTGACCTGCCACTGGTCGCGGAAGTAGAGGCTCTGCATCGAGGTGCGCGTGTTGTACTGGTCCGGCCACTGGTAGAGTTTGGCCACCTGAGTCGGCAGGCCGAGCAGAAAGGTGGAATAGGAGTTCCACTGGTTCGGGGCGGGTCCGCCGTTGAGACCGGTCGGCCCTCCGGCAAAGTTGAAACGGCCCGAGGCCGGACCGGCGCCGCCGTAGAACTCGGGCTGGATGTGGTTCAGGTGCTGCCAGCCGAGTTCCATGCCGAAGCGGAGATTGTGCGCCCCCTTGGTGAGGTTGCCGTTGACGATCCACTGCCACTGGGGATCGCTGCGGAAGTAGGGCATGTAGTTCTGGGCCATGCCGAAGGCGGTGTGGTTGTTGATGCCGAATCCGGGCCACCCGCCCTCGAAACGGCGAGTGCCGTTAGTCCCCGGCAGTCCCAGGAAGTCGCGGCCCAGGTTTTCTTCCAGCCTTGGCTGCTCGACGTTGGTGTCCATCAGGGTGTAGCCGAAGTTCGAATCGATGATGAAATTCGGAGAGAAGGTGTAGGTCATGGCGGCCGTCAGGCTGTGGGTGTTGCCGTAGCCCTGCCCCGGATTCCCGCCGCGGATGACGGAGCCGCCCAGATCACCGTGAGAAGTGGGCATGTTGGCGCTGTAATCGAGGAAGCTGTAACGGACGTAGGAGGTCAGCTTGTCGGTGATGTTGAAGTTGGTTTTGGCATCAATGGTGTGCCGGTCGAAGCCGTAGATCCCCTGCGCGAACAGGTTGCCCTGGAACGCGGCGGGATCCGTCGGCATCGGCAGCAGTTCGTTCAGCAGCAGGGACGGGCGGCTCATGCGCGCTGCCGGCAGGGTCTGATTCGGGAACGGAGTGCGCCCCTGACCATTGATATTGCCGGTCATCGGATCGTAGACAGGCAGGTTGGACTCGGTCATGATGCCCTGGCGGCTGAGCACCGTCGGCACGGTGTAGAGTCCTCCGGCGAACTGGCGGTCAGTGGTGCCTTCGTAGCTGCCGAAATAGAAGATGCGGTCTCTCTTGATGGGGCCGCCGATGGTACCGCCGAACTGGTTGAAAGTGGCGCGCGGATTGCGTTCACCCTGGGGCAGGAAGAAGGGTTTGGCCTTGGTTTTGTTGTTGTTGTGATACTCGAACGCCGAGCCGTGGACTTCGTTCGTGCCGCTCTTGATCTGGACATTGATCGCGGCGCCGCCGGCGAGGCCCTGTTCAGCGTCAAAGGAGCCGGTGACGACGTTGACGGCTTCGATGGATTCGAGAGCGGGGACGTAAGCGGTGACGTGGGGCAGCCAGACGTTGAACTGCGTGGCGCCGTCAAGGCGGACGTTATTGGACGCGGCGACGGTCCCGTTGACCTCGAACTGGAGAGCGCGGGAGGGGTTCGAGGGGATCGAGTGCGAGTCGCGGGGTTGCGAGAAGCCCGGCAGAGTGACGAAAAGCTGCTGGTAATTGCGACCTGGCGGGACCGGGACATTCTCGAGAGTGGCTCGCGTCACTTCCGACCGGACTTCGGCCCGGTCGGTCTGCAGCGCCAGAGCCTGGGCCGAGACTTCGATCTGCTCGCTGACCTGGCCCAACTGCATGACGACATCCGCGCGCGTGACGGTGTTGGTGGCTACATTGAGGCCGCTCTGGACGTAGGTCCGGAAGCCTTCGAGCGTCACGCGCAGTTCATAGGTGCCGCCCGGCACAGTGGAAACCGTGAAGCCGCCCGCCGGACCGGTCGAAACCTGACGGGTCCAGTTGGTTTGCCGGTTGGTTACCACGACGGCCGCGCCGGGGATCGCCGCGCCGCTCGGATCGGTCACATTGCCGACGACGGTTCCATACAGGATCTGCGCCTCCACGGGGACGGCGCCAAAATGGCCCACGGCCAGCATCACCGCAACTGGCAGCAGGCCCCAAAGGCTCATGCTCTTGGTTTTCATCATGGAAACTCCTCTACCTGAAGATCCAGCGATTGGGCATGACCTCTGGAAGTGCGGTTGACGCCGCCTCCAGACCGGGATCCATTTCTTCCTCCTGAAGCCATGCGTGGGACGAGTATAGGGGAGTTGAGACAAAAAAGCAATCGCTAGATAGCCTCTTTTGGTCTATTGTTGAGTACGACCAGTCAGACCCCACTCCGGCCCTGGTGGCGTTATCCTGTACCCATGCCCCCACTTTCCGGAAAGACCGCGCTGGTCACAGGCGCCTCCCGAGGCATCGGCCGGGCGATCGCGCTAAAGCTTGCGGCGATGGGCGCCCAGGTGGCCGTCAATTATGCCCAATCGCGCGAGGAGGCCGAAGCCGTGGCGCGGGAGTGCAATGGCTTCGCGGTGCAGGCCGATCTGGGCGACCTGACGGCGATCGAGGCGATGTTCAACCGGGTCCGGCGGGAGTTCGAGAAGTTGGACATTCTCGTCAATAATGCGGGAGTGGGCTATGCCCGTCCGATCGCCGAGACGCCGCTGGAAGATTTCGAGCGGGTGTTCGCGGTGAACACGCGGGGTGCTTTTTTCTGTTTGCAGGAAGCGGCGAAGTGTCTGCCGGATGGCGGGCGGATCGTGAACGTATCGACGGGGGCGACGGTGAGTTCGCCGCACAACTTCGGGATTTACTGCGGATCGAAGGCGGCGCTGGAGCAATTCACGCGGATTCTGGCGCGGGAACTGGCGCACCGGCACATTACGGTGAACACGGTGTCGCCGGGGTTCACGGAGACGGACATGTACCATGCGCTGCCGAGCCTGGCAGAGCTTGCGCCGAAACTCACGCCGCTGGGCCGGGCGGGCAAGCCGGAAGAGATCGCGGAATCGGTGGCGTGGCTGTGCACACCGGAAGCGAACTGGATCACGGGGCAGAACCTGCAGGTGTCGGGCGGGCTGAATATGGTCTGACCCGGGCTACAGACCGCCCACGAACAGGGCCAGCGCCCGGCGGTCTCGCGCCGAATAGACCGACACATCCACGGTGCTGCTGGTTTCGATGCGGCGAAGGATCTGTTCATCCGTCTTGCCGTTGCCATAACCCTGCATTGAACGGGTTCCAGGGTAGCCTGTGTCGCGCCCATCGATTCCATGGCAGCGTGCGCAGACATCGCGCCAGAGGGCACGCCCTTCCAGCCAGATCTGAGTCTCCTGCCTGACTGGCGCGCCCGCAGCGAACACCCGGCGCACCACGCCCGCCGCGTCCACCAGGATCTGGCGCCCGTCCGACTCGACGACCACGACATCCTCGAACGCCTTCCCGGGGGCACCATCTCTACCAGGCAGCGGGTCCCCCAAACGCGGCGGCGGCGCCAGGGCCATCAGCCCGAGCGCCGCCGTCAGCATCAACAGTGGTCTCACTTGGTCTTCGCGTAGTCGGCGAACATTTTGGCGATGCCGGCTTCCTCGGTCGTTCCGGAGTGGATGACGACGCGGTAGCGCCAGCGGGCCGATTTGCCAGTGTCAAGAGAGAGGCCGGCGTCGCGGGTCTTGTCGCGGTAGTAGTCGTGTTCGCCGAAGGGATTCGCGGCGAACAGGCCGTAGTCGCGGGAGTGCCAGTGGGTGGGATGGCGGTAGTTGCCGGGATGGTCGAGGATGGCGACGCCGACGGTCTCGCCTTCGAGCGGCCCGTAGTAGTCGTTCCAGGGGCTGGGCTTGCCCCAGACTTCGCGCATGCCCTTGCCGCCTTCGGCGTTGACGAGCGTGCCGCCTTTGCGTTCCATCAGTTCATCGCGCAGGCGGATGGCGAAGGTGCCTTCCTTGGTGTCACGGAATTTGATGGGGCTGAGCGCCTTGAAGGTGACGTCAAAATCCACCACCCGGTGCTGCGTGCCGGCATGGAAGGTCATCTTGCGGTGCTCTTCGATCAGCGGCGTTCCATCGGGAGCCTTCCACCGGTGGACGCTGACGATTTCGCCCTGCTTCTTGCCGCCCTGCGCCTTGTCGAGTTTGACGAGTTCAATCGTGCCCTGGTGTTTGCGCTTGGCGGCCATCTGCTTTTCGTTCGCCCAGAAGTCCCATTCGTTGATTTCGCCGTGGGTGAACCAGAGTCCGCGATGGTGGGGGTGATCCTTGGTCTCTCCGTCCACGCTTTCCATCGGGTACATGCGCGTGATGCGCTTGCCGCTCGCGGTCAGCAGCGGATGCAGGAACGGCTTGGGCACGTCCTCCCCGCTGTAATAGAAGGTCGTGAAGGGCTTCCCGTCAATCGTGACGGCGATCTTGCCCTCTTCTTTCGTCATCGCTACCTGCGCCGCCAGCGGGGCGGCCAACAGCATCAGAACCAGGAAGGCGTTTTTCATGTGTCTCAGTTAATCACACCGCGCGACCAAGGGCCAAGCGGCGCTCCTTCGTTGCTAGGACGACCCTACGCAGCCGAAAGTTTCTCCTCCACGATTTTCTTCGCCACGGCCGGATCCGCCTGCCCCTTCGTAGCCTTCATGACCTGCCCGATGAAGAACTGAGCCAGGGTCGTTTTGCCCGCCTTGTACTGTTCCACCTGCTTCGGATTGTTGGCGATCGCCTCGTCGATGATGCGTTCGAGTTCGCCGGTGTCCGAGATGGACTTCAACCCTTCTCGCTCGACGATCTCCGCCGCGCGGCCGCCCGTTGCCGCCATCTTCGCGAGGACATCCTTGGCCAGTTTGCCGGTCAACTCGCCCTTCGCCACGAGCGCGACCAGTTCGCCGAGGGCGTCCGCCGGGACGGGCGATTCGCTGATCCCTTTGCCTTCCGCTTTCAAAAGCCCCGCGAGGTCGCCCATCACCCAGTTCGCGGCAAGTTTGGCGTCGCCGGCGCCGGCGGCGACGGTTTCGAAGTATTCCGCCACGGCCTTGTCGGCGGTCAGCACTTCCGCGTCGTACGCCTTCAATCCCAGTTCATCGACATACCGCTTCCGCTTGGCCGCGGGCAGTTCGCTCATCCGCGCCCGGATCGATTCGAGCCACTCCGCGGGCACCACGAGCGGCGCCAGATCCGGCTCGGGGAAGTACCGGTAATCGTGCGCCTCCTCCTTGCTGCGCATCCCCACGGTCTCGCCCAGTTCGACGTGCCACAGCCGCGTCTCCTGCTTCACCGCGCCGCCCGCCTCGATCAACCCCACCTGCCTCGCGATTTCGTAGTCAACTGCCTGCTTCAGAAACCGGAAGGAATTGAGGTTTTTGACCTCCGCCTTCGTCCCAAACTTCTCCGCCCCTTTGAGGCGGACGCTGACGTTGGCGTCGCACCGCAACTGCCCCTTCTCCATGTCGCAACTCGACACGCCGGTGTACTCGAGCGCCTGCTTCAATTCGGTGAGAAACGCGTAGGCCTCGTCGGCCGAGCGCATATCGGGTTCGGTCACGATCTCGATCAGCGGCGAGCCGCAGCGGTTCAGATCCACGTACGAATAGCGGTCGCTGTCGCGGAAGCCTTCGTGCGAACTCTTCCCCGCATCATCCTCCATGTGGACGCGCGTCACGCCGATCCGCTTGCGTGCGCCCTCGATTTCGATCTCCACCCAGCCGTGTTCGGCGAGCGGCAGATCGAACTGGGAGATCTGGTAGCCCTTCGGCAGGTCCGGATAGAAGTAGTTTTTGCGCGCGAAGATCGACTTCGGGTTGATCCGGCAGTTCAGCGCGAGCGATGCCTCGATCAGATCGGAAGAGCG
>DNFG01000019.1:524-6471 GCA_003487005.1 Bryobacterales bacterium | reverse complement strand
GCTCTTCCGATCTCTTCGGCAGGTCCGGATAGAAGTAGTTTTTGCGCGCGAAGATCGACTTCGGGTTGATCCGGCAGTTCAGCGCGAGCGATGCCTCGATCGCGCGCTCCACCGCGTCCCTGTTCAGCACCGGCAGCGCTCCTGGCATCCCGAGACAGACCGGGCACACATTGGAATTCGGCGCCGCCCCAAATTCGTTCGGACACGAGCAGAAGATCTTGGTCCTGGTTCCGAGTTGAACATGCACCTCGAGCCCGATCACGGGTTCGTAATTCGATAGTTGTTCCGAAGTCGCCAGGGGCGGGGCCGCGCTTGTTGCCATAACCCCCTTATTGTAGCCGCCTACCGGAAGCCGACCCGCCACACGGTCACCACCACCGCGTGCGCGACCATCGCCGCCCGGATGCCGCCGCCCGCGCGGAACGCCAACCCATAGACCGCCCCCATCGCCGTTGCCAGCCCCGCAAACTCCCAGTTCGGGAACCCGCGGAACCCCAGATGCGCCGCCCCGAACGCCACGGACGTCACCCCCAGCGCCACCCACGCCCGCCCCGTCAACTGCTCCACCCACTGCTGCAACAGGCCCCGGAAGAAGAACTCCTCACTCAACGCCACCACCCACAAAATGCCCAGGAACGTGCCCGCCGCCACGCCCGCCGTCACAAGAGCGCCCTTCCAGACCCCCGCCTGGATGAAGCCCACCGCCCACGCCGCCGGCAACGCCGCCGCCGCGCCCGCCACCCCGTAAATCAGCCCCGTCCGCCACTCCGCGCCCGTCGGCCAGAACCCGAAATGGATGCCCCGCTCGGGCCGCTGCTGCAGCACCGCCAGAACGCCCAGCCGAATCCACAACAGTTGCCCCAGAAATTCGAGCCGCAGGTTTGGCAGTGGCCGGTCGTAGACGAGCGCAAAGCCCTTGAGAACCAGCGGCGCGGCCATCAGCAGCAGGAATAGCAGGTCCGTCGCCCGTCGTCGTCCGAACCAGCGGAACCACCCGCACACCACCGCCGCGCCCACCCAGATCGCCACCATCGACTCCACCCGGAACACGCCCGCCGGCGCGCTGTAGATCAAATAGGGAGCCGGAGCCAGCGCAATCAAAGCCCCCAGGCCCCAGCGCACGCGCATCTCGTCAAACGCCAGCGAAACGTAAAACGAAACCTCCAGCAACACCGCGAGCGCCGCCCACGCCGCCACGCTGGCCGGGATACCCTGTTGTTGAGAGTAGACCGCCGCCCCAATGAAGCCCGCCGTCCACAACAACGACAAGGTGATCAGATACCGGCGGCTCATGATGGGTGTCGCCTTCATCCTATCATCCGCGGTTCTCCCCGCCGCCTTCGCCGCGGAACCCCCGCCCAACCTCGCCCGCCTCGTCGCTGAACGCGAAGCCGCCGCCCAAGAGGCCCGCGCCCAGTACACCTACCGCCAGCACATCGTCATCGAAGAGGGCGGCCCTCGCGCAGGTCAGTACCGCGAAACCCGCGACATCATCTTCTCCCCTTCCGGCGAGCGGACCGAACAACTGCTCCGCCCCGCCACCAACACCCTCAAGCGCCTCCTGCTCACCCCCGAAGACTTCGCCGACATCCGCGACATCCAACCCCTGCTCATCACCCCCGAACTCCTGCCCCGGTACATCGTGCGCTTCAAGGGCGATGAAGATGTCGACGGCCGCGACTGCTGGGTTCTCGAACTCACGCCCCGTCAGCTTTTCCATGGATTCCGCATGTTCGACGGCCTCGTCTGGATCGACAAGGAATCCCTCGCCATCGTCCGCACTTACGGCCGCGCGGTGCCCGAACTTCGCACGCGCACCAACGAGAACCTCTTCCCCCGCTTCACCACGCTTCGCGAACCCGTCGACGGCGGACACTGGTTCCCTGCTCTCACCATCGCCGACGACCTGCTCGAATTCCGCACCGGCCCCATCCGGATGAAACTCACCATCCGCTACAGCGACTACAAACGCTTTGGGGCGGAGTCCTCGATTACCTTCGAGACTCCGCCCCAATAAAACTACGCCACCGCGACGACGCGGATCTCCCCGTTGCCCGCTTCCGCCGCGGGTACGAAGAACTCGAGCGGTTCGAGCGTCAACTGCGGGCGGAACGGCACCGATGCCAGCTTTTTCCCGCCCGCCAGGATGTCGTACGTCCTGATTGGTTCCGCGCCCGCGAACGCCGTCTGCCAGGTCACGCGCACCCGGTCGCCGTCCTTGACGGCCTTTACATCCGTTGGCTGTTTCAGTCCGTGGCGGTCCTGGAAGTAGTTCGTATCGAGGCCATGCCGCGCCCGCACGCGCTTCTCGATGGCCAGCATCTCGCTGTCGCTCACGGTGCCGTCGAGCGCCGCCGTCATGTTCGTGACCAGTTGATCCTTCTCGGCGTTCGCGCGGTCGATCTTGCCGATGCCGACAATCGCGCAGCTCACGCCGGCGACGCCCAGCGGGTAGCGGACCAGATCGGCCGCATCCACCGCGCCGGCCTTGCCGACCTGCACGTAAGTATCGGCCGCGTTGCGCGAGAAACGCGCCTCCTTGCCGTAGAACGTCCCGTCGGAGAAGATCTTCATCGCGATGATGCCCATCCCCTTCGCGCGCGCCGCCGGGATGGCATTGTATTGATGCGCGCCGTACGCGCGGTCGTTCGCGTTGAGCGCGATCAGCATCGTGTCCAGATGGTCGCCCGTGTCCCGCTGAATCGCGTTCATCAGCACCGGCGAACTCAGGTGGCCCGTAATGCCGAGATGCCGGACCCACTTCTTCCGCTCCGGATTCAGTCCCGTGTAGTTCGTCCCGTCGCGGTAGTCGATCAGCGCCGCCAGCGCCCCGATCTGCTCCGGCATCTTCCCGCCGCGTTCGTTGTAGCCCTGGTAGACCTGCTCCACCTGCTCCATCGTCGACAGGTTGTGAATCTGGATCGAATCCAGGTACGCGCCCTCGGGAATGAAACCCTCGCCGTCGCCGAACATCTGGGTCAGCGACCGGCGCAACTCCTCCACGGCCGTCGGCCCGGCCACGCCCGGCGCGTGCGCAAACCGCCGTCCCGTCTTCGTCGCCAGGAAGATCCGCTCCCGCAGCGCCGCGTCATAGCCCGTCTCGTGGGGCCGCAGTTTCAGACGCCGGAACGCCTGCCCGAAGTTCACCTGGCTCGGTCCGTAGCCGTTCGCCGTGTCCAGATAGTTGATGCCCTGCTCCACCGCGCGGACAACGATGTCCACCGGGTCGATTCCGTCCGGCGTCCGCTGCACCGACGCCTGTCCGCCGAATGCGTAGGGCACCACCCAGCGCCCCGTCCGCCCCAGCACGCGCTGCGGCAGATGACCCGCCGCTTTCGCCGGCGTGGGCGATTGGTAAGCGAGCCCTGCCGCCGGCAGCGCTCCAAGAACCGAGAGAATTCTGCGTCGATTGATCATGTCCGGCACCTCGTCCTTCCAGTCTAATGGAAATTCGGAGATTCCGGTCCAGAAAACGGATCAGGGTGTCAGCCGGCTCGCCATTTCGTCGAACCCGCCTTCGCGCGCCAGGGCGGCGGCCGACTTGCCGCCCTTGGTCAGCTTGCGCCGGTCCGCTCCCCGCGTCACCAGCAGATCCGCCACTTCGGCCCGCCCCCAACTCGCCGCGTAATGCAGCGCCGTGGACCCGTTCTCCGCCTCCACCGCGTCAATGTCCGCGCCCTTGTCCAGCAACAGCGTGCACATCCCCCTCTGTCCCGCCAGCGCTGCGTCATGCAGCGGGGTGGCGCCGGCGACATTTCTCTCATTGACATCCGCCCCGTGTTCGATCAGCAGTTCCGCCACCCGCGTGTGTCCCTTGAGAGCCGCGTCATGGAGCAGTCCCTTCGGACTTCCTCCCTTCGCCAGCAGCAAGCCCACCAGATCCGCCTGCCCCCGCATCACGGCCTGTTTCAGTTGCTCCGGCGCTTCCATCTTCGCCCCCCGCGCCATCAGCAACTCCACCACCCGTGTGTGCCGGTACCGCAGCGCCTCGTCCAGCGGCGTCGACCCCGCCGCGTCCTTCGCGGTCATGTCCGCGCCCGCGTCCAGCAGCACCGCCGCCACCGACGCGTGGCCCTTCACCACCGCCTCGTGCAGCGGCGTGGCCCACGTCTTCGTGTTGCGGACCATCACCTCCGCGCCGCGCTCGATCAGCAGTTTCGCCGTCTCCGCCTGTCCCTTCCAGGCCGCCTCGTCGAGCGGCGTCCCCCCGGAATTGTCCTTCACGTTCACATCCAGACCCGCCTCCAGCAGCAGTTCCACGATCGCCACATGCCCCCGGTTGGCCGCCAGATGCAGCGCCGTCGACCCGTTCGTGTACTGCGCCTTCAGATCCGCGCCGCCCTTCAGCAATGCCTTTACCGCTCCCTGCCGGTCCATTAGAACCGCGTAGTGCAGCGGCGTCGAACCCGCCTCCTTGTGCCGTGCGTTCGGGTTTGCCCCCTTCGCCAGCAGCATCTCGACGATCTCCGTCGACCCGTTCCATGCCGCATCGTGCAGCGGCGTCCCCCCCAACCGGTCGTACTCGTTGACGTCCGCCCCGCCTGCCAGCAGCGTTCGCACCTCCGCCACGTCGCCCGACCGCGCGGCCGAATGCAGGTCCGTGAATAGCAGCGCCAGCAGCAGAAAACCCGTCATCACGCGTTCCCGTTCTTCCTCTCTCCCATTCTCCAACATGCGAAAGGGCCCGCCGCTCCGGCATCCCGGAAACGGCGGGCCCCACTCCTGCCCGGAGTGCGCCGCGCTTACGCGCTGCGCTCCTCCATCGGCACATACGCCCGCTCGTCCTCGCCCAAATACACCTGCCGCGGACGCGCGATCTTCTGATCCGGATCCAGAATCTGCTCTTCCCACTGCGAGAGCCAACCCGGCGTCCGCGGAATCGCGAACAGCACCGGGAACATCTCGGTCGGGAACTTCATCGCCTGATAAATCAGACCCGAGTAGAAATCCACGTTGGGATACAACTTCCGCTTCACGAAGTAGTCGTCCTCGAGCGCGATCCGTTCGAGTTCCAGCGCCAGATCGAGCAGCGGATTCTTCCCCGTCACCTCGAACACTTCCGTCGCGATCCGCTTGATGATCCGCGCCCGCGGGTCGTAGTTCTTGTACACCCGGTGCCCGAAGCCCATCAGCCGCTTGCCCTCGCCCGCCTTCACCTGCCGGATGAATTCCGGCACGTTGTCCTTCGAGCCGATCTCCTCCAGCATCCGGAGAACCGCCTCGTTCGCCCCGCCATGCAGAGGCCCGTACAACGCCGCCGCCGCCCCGGCCAATGCCGTGAACGGATCGCAGTGCGAACTGCCGATCGCCCGCATCGACGTCGTCGAGCAGTTCTGCTCGTGGTCCGCGTGCAGGATGAACAGCACGTCCAGCGCCCGCTCCAGCACCGGATTCGGCTTGTACTGCACTTCCGTCTTCTTGAACATCATGTTCAGGAAGTTGCCCGAATAGCTCAGATCGTTGTCCGGGTAAGCGAACGGCATCCCGATCGAGTGCCGGTAGCAGAACGCAGCGATCGTCGGCATCTTCGCCACCATCCGGTGGAACTGGATCAGCCGGTTCCGCTCGTCGAAAATGTCCTTGCCTTCCTTGAAAAACGTCGACAACGCCGCCACCGTCGACAGGAACATGCCCATCGGGTGCGCGTCGTGCCGGAAGCCGTCGATGAACTTCTTTGCCTGCTCGTGGATAAACGTGTGGCTCATCACCATCCGCGAGAAATCATCGTGCTGGGACTTCGTCGGCAGTTCGCCAAAGTAGAGCAGGTACGCCACTTCCAGGAAGTCCGCCTTCTCCGCCAACTGCTCGATCGGATATCCGCGATACCGCAGGATCCCCTTGTCGCCGTCGATGAACGTAATCGTGCTCTTGCAGGCCGCCGTGTTCGTATAGCCCGGATCGTACGTCATCAGGCCAAAATCTTCCTTCTCCGCCAACTGCTCGATCG
>DNFG01000019.1:0-312 GCA_003487005.1 Bryobacterales bacterium | reverse complement strand
GTACGTCATCAGGCCAAAATCTTCTTCATCCGTCCTGATCTTCCTCAGATCAATCGCGCGGATCGTCCCGTGCTCGATCGGGACTTCATATTGCTTTCCGGTTCGGTTGTCGGTGATGGTAAGAGTTTCGCTGGGCATGGAACGACCGTTTCAGTGAGATGAAAACCAGACTGTTTACAGCCTATCAGATGAACGCCTCCCCTTCCCCGATGGAATTCCCGCACGGCCCCCGGATCGTATAATTCCCTACATGAGCCTCTCTCGCGCCCGCAATGCCGTCCTGCTGGCCCTCGTCCTTCTCGTCCTCCCCGC
>DNFG01000434.1:921-3166 GCA_003487005.1 Bryobacterales bacterium | reverse complement strand
AACCGGGAGAACGCCATCGGCCCCCTCGCCTCGATCTCCTCCGCGATGCGCCGCCCCGCCCCCGTCATGCCCCTTCTCCCTTCATCTGCGGATTCCTCAAAAACAGTTCACACAAATAATCATGCAGGCAGTCGTACAAAAACTTCTGAAACGTCCACGGAAACTGCGGATGCGCGATATCCCGCTCGTGCATCGGCGCAATGTACTCGTGCGCCCCCTCCACCGCTTGCCTCAGCCGGATCCGCAACTCCACGCCGCCGCTCTCGCCGCGCCGCGCCTCGAACTCCAGCAACAGATGCTCATACCGCGCCACCTGCTCGCGCACTCTCTCCAGGGAATCCATCTCTTTTCCGAGTGTATAGACTAAAACCATGGCGCTGCCCGCCACCATCCGCGTCAAACTCAGCTCCGAAAGCGCGGGCTACATCGCCATCACCCCCGTTGTCGTCCGAGACCTCCCCTTCATCGAACTCCTGGAACACGCCGCCGCCGCTCTCGGCCCCGATCCCGCCCGCATCGCCCCCATCCTCAAACGCGGCTCTCTCGTCTCTGGAGCCTCCCGCTTCCGATGGGACGGTTGGGACCCCGACCCCGCCAGTCTCGCCGCCGCCGTCGCCCTTCTCCCCCAACCCGACCCCACCCGGCCCTTCCAGCCCCAAGCCTGCTCCCAGGCCATCCTCGCCGGACCCGGCGTCCGCATCGACCTCCCCCGCGAGTTCGCCTCCCGCCGCCGCTTCCTCCGCCGCCGCTCCTTCTGGGATTCCCTCATGAACATCGCCGCCGCCGAGGCCCGCTATCTCAGCTACCTCTACCGCGAACGCGCCGACCTCTATCGCGCCGCCCTCAGTCCCGATGCCCTCGAAATCCTCAAGACCGCCGCCCCCCTCCTCCCCGATGCCACCACCGCCCGCCACCTCCGCTCCGCCCGTCTCGCCACCCTCGATCTCCTCACCACGCGCTGACCCAACTACAATCAAAAGGTCATGAGCCGCGTACTCATGGTGGCCTCCGAAGCCACCCCCTTCGCCAAAACCGGCGGCCTCGCCGATGTCATCGGCGCGCTCCCCGCCGCCCTCAATGCCGCCGGCAACGAAGTCGCCGTCGTCATGCCCCGCTATCGCCAGATCCCCTTCGCCCAGACCGAAAGCGCCTTCGACGGCCTCAAACTCTACGCCGGCCGCCACGCCTGGAGCGTCGATATCCGCACTCTCGTCCACAACGGCGTCCGCTTCTACTTCGTCGAACACCCCCACCTCTTCGATCGCGACGGCCTCTATGCCCAGCGCTCCTTTGACTACTGGGACAACCACCGCCGCTTCGCCGTCCTCTCCCTCGCCGCCCTCGGCATCGCGGAAACCCTCTTCCCCGCCGATATCCTCCACTTCCACGACTGGCAGGCCGGCCTCGTCCCCGTCTACCTCAAGGACCAGCAGTGGAATAACCCCAAATTCGCCGGCGTCAAGACCGTTTGCACCATCCATAACCTCGGCTACCAGGGCCGCTTCGGCCGCCAGGTCTTCCCCGACCTCGGCCTCAACGATGGCTGGTTCCATCCCGGCAACCTCGAATTCTTCGGCGATCTCTCCTTCCTCAAAGCCGGCATCGTCAACGCCGATTGGGTCACCACCGTCTCCCCCACCTACGCCCGCGAAATCCAGACCCCCGAAGGCGGATTCGGCTTCGATGGCATCCTCCGCTCCCGCTCCGCCCAACTCTCCGGCATCCTCAATGGCGTCGACTACAACGAATGGTCCCCCGAAGTCGACCCCCACATCGCCGCCAACTACTCCCCCGACAATCTCGAGGGAAAACGCGCCTGCAAACTCGACCTTCTCCGTGAGTTCGGCCTCCCCACCGATAACCCCGACCGCCCCCTCGTCGGCATCGTCTCCCGCTTCGCCGCCCAAAAAGGCTTCGATCTCGTCGCCGGCGTCGCTCAACTCTTCGCCGAAGAAGATGTCCAACTCGTTATCCTTGGCTCCGGCGAATGGAAATATGAACAGATCTTTAACGACTGGCAACGCTGGCTCCCCGGCAAAGTCGGCGTCTGGCTCGGCTACAATAACGCCCTCGCCCACAAAATCGAAGCCGGCGCCGACCTGTTCCTGATGCCCTCCCTCTACGAACCCTGCGGCCTCAACCAGATCTACTCCCTCCGCTATGGCACCGTCCCCGTCGTCCGCGCCACCGGCGGCCTCGAAGACACCATCCAGGAAGACACCGGCTTCAAGTTCTACGACTACTC
>DNFG01000434.1:462-621 GCA_003487005.1 Bryobacterales bacterium | reverse complement strand
CGGCTTCAAGTTCTACGACTACTCCGTCGGCGGCCTCTACGATGCCCTCCGCGCCGCCCTCGGCGCCTTCCGCAATCGCGATCCCTGGATCGAACGAATGCGCCGCGGTATGCTCAAGGACTTCTCCTGGAATGCCTCCGCGCGCCAGTACTCCGAACT
>DNFG01000434.1:0-189 GCA_003487005.1 Bryobacterales bacterium | reverse complement strand
CTCCGCGCGCCAGTACTCCGAACTTTACCGGATGTTGACCGGGCAGGCGGGCTGAATCCTCCGCCCCCGCCCGTGCATCTTCAGATTTGTAGCGTGAAAGGAACCTTTTGAATGGCTGGTAAGAACACCCACGAATTCTCCGATTCGAGCTTTGATCAGGACGTCGTCAACGCCGAGACCCCCGTACTC